>JANOKQ010000289.1:0-1676 GCA_031419375.1 Acidimicrobiaceae bacterium | reverse complement strand
CCACCCTGCGGGGCAGGTTCGTGTGACGGGTCGGGGTGACGTGCCCGCCCTTCGGGCGGGTGCGGTTGGTCGGCCGACCGGCGGGCGGGTGTCAATCCGTCGTGACGGGTTCGAGTCGTGCGACACGTTGACGCCCGCCCTTTGTCCGGTCGGCCTCAACGCCCGTACGGGCGAGCCTGGTCGGATCGGAACTTGGGGAAGTCGCCCGATCCGACCAGGCAACCCCCACACCGCCTGAACGGAGACCGACATGACCAACGACACCCCCACCTTGCAGCTCGCTGTGTGGGACGACCCACTTGCCGCCAACGGGTTGCAGACCGACACGGACGACGCCTTGATCTATCTCGCGCCTCTGCTGGGGCCGACTTCGACGTTGGCGTTGCATCGCTTGTCACGATGCTTGACGACGGGCACTGGTCGTGTCTGGTCGATCGAGGATCTCGCCGCCACGTTCGGTGTCGGCGCGTCGCAGATGTTCGCCTCGCTCGCCCGCTTGGAGCGGTTCGGGATGATTCGCACTGTCGGCGAGCGGACCGAGGTCCGCACCCGTGTCCCGGCACTCGCCGCCCGTCACGTCGAGCGGATGCCCGCCTACCTCGCCGCGACCTGTCCCTATCAGGTCGCCCGCGTCGACTGGCATGCGGCATGAGCGCCCCATCGGCCCGCCAGGTCACGGTGTGCGCCAGCCCGAAGGGTGGACAGGGATGCACCACCATCGCCGCGGTGCTGGCCGTTCTCGCCGCACAGAGAAATCAACCGGCGCTGCTGCTCGACACTCGCGGTGATGCCGCACCGACCCTGGGTGTCTCAGACCCGGCACCGGCCAGCACGTTCGCCGACGCGATCGCCAATGTCGTCGAACCATGCGATTGTCTACGCGTCGCCTCCGTTGCAGGCGACCGGATCGACAGTGACGCGATCAGCGCGATCAGTGAGCTGGTCGCGGCGGGATACCGGGTGATCGTGCGAGGACACGATCGTGCGCTGATGCTCAGCCCATCGTTGCTGAAAGTCCACTGGCTCGCATCAGGGTTCGAGCTGCGGACTCGACTCGAGCCTTTCGACCCGCACGATGAAACGATCGAGGAAGGGTTGCAGACGCCGCGTAGAAGGCGGGCAAGCGCCGGATGCGTTGGTTGCCGCGCGTGGCCGAGCTACACAGATTGTGCGTCGTTGGAGTCCGACGTGTTCGGTCGCCCGTCTCGGTAGCCGCAGAGGTCGCGTACAAAGGGGGCGGGCATGCCCCCAGCCTGCGCAGGTGCGTGCGCTGCGACGTTGGGATTCGGATCCGTGACGCGGTGCGTCACGCATCCTCCATCGAGGTGATGTCTGGTGGGGCGACCAGCCCGCGGGTTTGGGCACACCCGACATGTTCCACGCGCCGCGTGGTGAATCTTCGGTCGGCCACGCCAAGGAGGTGGATTCGCCGCGGGACGGCCCTCCCGTCGCTGCGTCGTTCGCTCGCTGATGTAGCGATGCGCGATATGTAACGAAATGTACGCCGGGGGGCGTTGCATTTCGTTACATTCGTTGAGCCGGACGCTCGGCGTGTCACAGACCTTGCGCGACGGCGCGGGCGATGAAGTCGTTGGCCCATGCGACAGCGTTGGTGACGTTGGCGATGACGTCCAAGCCGGTGGCGGCTTCGGTGTAGATGGTCTCCCATCGGTCGT
>JANOKQ010000288.1:0-7293 GCA_031419375.1 Acidimicrobiaceae bacterium | reverse complement strand
GTCGTCGGGCCGTGTTCACGAGGTATCTGACCATTTACCGCACCCTGGCCGATCCGGCGTACCTCGATCTCGACATAGACCCCGACGAACGGCCAATGGGTTCGCTGTTCGCCTTCCCCGATCCGTTCGATGCCAACTATGGCCGCGGCGGCCTGGCCCGCACGATGACCGCCCGCGGGTGGCTGAGCACGTGGTCGGGTCTGTCGAGTCACGCCAAGTTGGCGGACACCATGCCACAGGTCACCGTGCCGACCATCCTGGTGCACCCCACCGCCGACACCGAGATCAGGGTGCGGCAGGCCAAGGAGATCGTCGACAACGCCGGCGCGGCCGACACCACCTACGTCGAACTGCACGGTGCCCCCCACTACCTAGAAGGCCACCGTCGACGAGCTCTCGACATGATCGCCGACTGGCTCCGCGCCCGGTTCCCGTAGCCGTTCACGCGCTGCCCGGTCACGTGGCGGCGAGCACGCCCATCGTCCACAGCGTCGGCGCGTGTGATTGGTAGAACGTGAACTCGTTCATCATCGGGAGCGATGAATGGTCGTACCAAGATTGCAACAGCGGTACCTCGAGCGGGTGCGGCTCGGTTCCGTCGGGGATGAGGACGTCGTTTTCCACCCAGTCGTCGCTGCCGTCAAAGCCGAGATCGTGGATCCCATAGACGAACGTGCCCGGCCACACCGGCAGCCCGCCGACCTTGACGTCAAGGATCAACGGGGTTCGCACCGAGGTGGCTCCGAGGCCGGTGGCGAACACGGTGTTGAGCGGGTTGCCTCCGAGCGAGAACGATGCCCCGCGCACCACTGCGGTGCGGTAGCGCTCGTCGCCGGTGATGACGAATGCTCGCAGCAGTGTCACCCCGTGCGGGGTGGACGGTCCGAGCCCCCACACGATTGGGTAGTCCGGCCGCTCCATCAAGAACGCGAACGGCGACGTCGCCTGTGCCTCGAGTAACGCGTCGGCAGTGTTGGTGAAGCTGGCCACCGCGTTGTCGTATACAGCGGGCTCGCGCAGATCGGCGTCGAGTTGGGTGTACAGCCACGCCGCGTTGCACCACGGTCCGATGCAGTCCAGCAGGCCATGCGGGCCGTCGTCGAGCGAAGATGAATCGACGAACACCTGGTGCCAACTGGTGTCGCCGGTCATCTGCAACATCGCCGCAGCGGCCACGGCACGTTCGGCTTCGACGGCGTCGACGACGCCTTGATCGGTGTTGGCGAGGTCGGCCCGGTTGTCCTCGGCCCATGTCATCGCAGCAAGTGCGGCATCGCGGTAGTCGGCCGAGCGATCGGAGTCGTAGGCACTCAACACCGTTGCGGCCTGGGCGGCGACCCCCGCGTACACGTAGCTCGACCAGACGTCGGGGGAATACACATACACCCGCGACTGGTTGTCCCACGAGGTGTCACCCTCGTCGGCTCGTTGGTCGACCATCCCCGGCACGGCACCGTCGGCGCGCTGTTAGCGCGTGTACAGATCGAGATCCCACAACCCCTCGTCGATGAGATCGGGTATGGCATCACCCGACTCAGGGATCGCCAGTTCGACATCGTCCATCGACGCAGGGAACAGCGAGACGAGATCGAGGCCCATCCTCAGGTACTCGAGGTGTTGGATCCGCGAGTTCCAATCCCCCGCGTCGTAATGCCCGCCCCACGCGTTCGGTACCGACTCGCCGGTGGTGCCCGCCTCGTAATCGTCGAAGCGGTCGTCCTGGCCAATCGAGTACCCCTCGTCAATCATCGTCGATTCGACTTGCACAAAGGTCCAGCCGTCGTCGGGGTGAAACGAGCGGGGGCGGGTGACGGCGGTGTACGGAAACCCAAGTGCAGTCCCGCTGCGTTGGTGATAGGCCGATTTGGCAACGGCGACCATCACCCGCCGCCACGAGGAATCGGCACCGATGGAGAAGTCCTCCGAGCAGCCGAGCCCGGTGACACATACTCGGTAGCGGCCGGGTTCGGTGACCGCCGAGAAGTCGGCCTCGTCGACCACGGTGCCGGTGAGATCGCCCTTGCCCCATTCGTTGGCCGTTGCCGGACCCGACGCTGACGCACGTTCGGTGGTCCCTTCGAACACCACGGCACCGTCGGCAGTTCGCCGGACTTGGAATGGCTGCGCCGTTGCGAGCGAGATCGGGTCCGCGTCGCCGGTCACCGCAGAGATCAACGCGATCTTGCCTCCGTCGTTCGGTGCAAACCCGATCTGGTTCACGTGGATCGACGAGCTGACGGTGCTGGCATCGTCGATGCTGAACGTCAGTGGCTCGATGTCGGCCGTGAAGCTCACGGTGTGCTCGGTGCCCAATCTGAGCGGGGCAGCAAGCGTGAGGTACAGGTCGTGAATCAGTGGTGCTGCGTATCCACCGTCGAGATCGCCGGCCCCGAGCGGCCGGGTGATCCGTGACACAGCGGTCACGGTCGTACCGGTCATCTCGAACGACTCCGGTGCGTCGAGGCCCTCGATGTCGAGGTGCGACCCGATGAAGGAGTCGAAGGGGGCCTCGCCGTTCCAACGGATGCGGCCGGTTTCCACCCGCACCTGCACCACGTCGGGGGCCACCAACCGGGCCCAGCTCGGTCGGTGGCTGCCGCCCGATGCCGATGCGGTCGCAGCTTCCCAGGTGTGGTCGACCTCGATCCCGGTCACGGCGGGTCCAATCGGGACCGAGTCGGCGTCGAGGCGAACCCGCACATACACCAACTGGTAGCCGTCGTCGTCGAGGCGAACGGTGGTGTCGGGGGTGAACGGCTGCCAGACAGCGTCGGCGAAGGTTGGGTCGGTGGACAACTGCATCTCGGTCACGTCGCGTTCGGTCGTCACCGAAACAGGAACATCGACACCGCGCTGGACCGGCCCGTCGACGCCAAATATCAATGACAGGTCGTCGACACCGGTCGCGGCTCCGCCTGGCCCGTCGCCACTCGTCGATGCGGGTGATTGCCCCGGGGCTCCAGTGGTCACACTGGCAGCGGGGTCGTCGTCGGAGCCCGTCGTCAGTACGAAAACACCAGCGACAGCAAGCAGGCCGATGCCGAGCGCTGCAGCGATCACCATCGGTCGGACCATGGGCGAAGTGCTATCACACGTGCACCCGGTCACGGTCGGCGCGCCTGGCCGAGATGGCGTGCCGCTTGGTTTCAGGTGGCCCGGCTTAGACTCAGCGCCGACCCAGGGAGGGCCTGATGGAACTGTCGTTCATCATCAATGCGCTGCGGAGATACTTCTGGTTGCCGCTGATCGGGGCCTTGATCGGGCTGGTGATCCCTTCGCTGCTACTCGAGGACAACGTCGAAGAATACGAATCGACAGCGGTGCTGCTGGTTTCGCCGCCGAGCGAATCCGAGCTCCGGGTCAGCTTCAGCGGCGACCCCGACCGCTTCGTGATCGGCCAATTGAGCGTGCTCCAAGCCGAGGGCACCGCCGAGCGGGTCGCAGCCCGCGTGGGCGCCGACACCGACGCAATCCTTCGTGCCACGGTGATCACACAGGTGCCGCGCACCGAAATCGTCGAGATCGCCGTCACATCCCCCGACGCATCGCTGTCCAAGACCATCGCCGATGCCTACATCGACGTGTATTTCAAGATTTTGCGCTCGCTGGTCGACGGCACCCAACAACCCGACCTGGAACGCATCGATAACGAACTGGTCCAGATCAAGTCGGACATCGAAGACATCGACACCCTCATCCAGCAGGTGATGGTCAACTTCTTGCCGACGGGGGACCCGCTTCCGGAAGGACAGACATTCCCCCCGATCCCCGACCTCGCCCAGGTGGCCCCCAATCTGGCCTCGCAGCGAACGATTCTGTTGGCCGAGTTCGATCAAACCCTGACCGCCCGGACCCGCTACGAGCTCAACGCGCAACTGCTTGTCACCAGCCAGGTCATCCAGCGCGGCACGTTGCCGACCGAGCCGCTGCCCCGTTCCGACGGCTACCTCGTGGTTGCCGGCGGGGTCGCCGGTCTCGGCCTCGGTGTGCTGTTGGCGCTGGTGCTGGCCCGCATCTCGCCGCGGGTCCTGAGCCGCCCGCACGCCGAGCAGCTGCTGCGGCACACCTTCGTGGCCGAGATCCCACGCGAACGCTCGTTTGGCCGTGATCGGCGCGCCGCTCTGGTGGCACTTCCGGCCAACCTCGTGCCGTCGATCGACGCGCTGTGCGTGCGCGCCGAAGCGAACGCCAAAGCCGGGGAACCGCTCACGGTGGTGGTCGTCGGCACCGAGCGATCCGCTGGATCGACCACGCTGGCGATGGCGATGGCCAATCGGTACGCAGCGATGGGGTCACAGACGTTGCTGATCGACGGCGACGCACGTGATCCCGAGCTTACCCACCTGTTCGCCAGTGGTAGCCCAGGTCTGGCCGGGCTCCTTGCGCTGACCACAGGCAGGCTCGCCAGCAGTACCAAGCCCGGAGCGGGACTCGACCCGTTTAGCCAAAGCGGCGTGCCGGGCCTCAGCGTGGTCGGCGTTGGCGCCAAGTCCGATGCAACCGTGCTGCGCCGTCAGAACGTGCCCGACATCATCGACAAAGCGGTGGGTTTCGCCCACGTGGTCGTGTTCGACGGCGGTCCGCTGCTCGATTCGGCCTCGACGATGCAGTTGGCCTCGATGGTCGACGTGGTGGTCGTCAGCGTGCCCCTCCGCCGCCAGTCGTCGGCCACCCTCGACGTGGTCGGACGTCAGCTCGCGACCGGAGGGGCCGCAGTGTTGCCCGTCGAAAGCCATTCGACACATCGGCGGCGTCAGCGTCCACTCAACGATCAGTTCCTTGAGGACACCAACCAGCAACCAGCGGCTCGAACTCGCAGGTCAGCCGGTACTTCCGTGGCCGATCGGGACACCACGCCGTCGCGGTAGGTGGCATTTCTGACAGCGATGGAGTTGTCATGAAACTGACATGTTGCTAGTGTTGCCCGAGCGGATGGGTCAAGCTCGAACACTAGTTGGTCGATACTCATGCAGAAGTTCGACTGTTGGAGGAGATTCCATGATCGCTCGACGTCTTGTCGGTGTATTCGGTTTTGTGGTGCTGGTTGCAAGCGCTTGCTCGGTACCAAACCCAGCTACGCAGGGTGGTGCAGGGCAAGCCACGCCTGCTCCGGCTGCGGTGGCTCCGGTTGCGGGGCCGGTTGGTGCGGCGGCTGGTTCGCCGTTTGTGGATGTGTCTCGGATTCCGGCTCCGTTGGGTGGTGCGTCGGGGCCTGTGTTGATTTCTGGTGCGGTGCCGTCGTCGAATCCTGAGGGGATTGGGACGTTCCGGTTTGATTGTGCGGTGTCGCACATGGCGTTTGATGATCCGATTGTTGCGCCGGGTCGTCCGGGTGGTTCGCATTTGCATACGTTCTTTGGGAATACGGCTGTGGACGCGTTTTCGACGTCGCAGTCGATCGCGACGACGGGGAATAGTACGTGTCGTGGTGGGACGGTGAACCGGTCGGGGTATTGGGTGCCGACGATGATCGATACGTCGAATGGTGCACCGATTTCGCCGGCGTACCTGCAGTTGTATTACAAGACTGGGTATAACGGTGTTGCTCCGTCGGCTGTGACGGTGGTTCCGGCGGGGTTGCGGATGATTTCGGGGAACTCGCGGGCGACTGGTCCGGGCTCGGCGCAGCACAAGTTGGATTATGAGTGTGAGACGACGCAGCATGGGCAGTTGTATCCGGCGATCCCGCGGAACTGTGCTCCTGGTGAGTTGATGAACATGCAGCTCAACTTCCCGCAGTGTTGGGATGGGGTGAATTTGGATTCGCCGGATCATCAAAGTCATATGGCTGAGGCGTCGAGCGGGTGTCCTGGGTCGCATCCGGTGGGGATCCCGGCGATCACGTTCAATGTGAAGTATTTGGTGCCGGCGTCGGGTACGTCGACGTGGCGGTTGTCGAGTGATGCCTACGATGCGTCGCAGCCGGCGGGGTACTCGGGTCATGCTGATTGGTGGAACGGTTGGAACGAGGACATCATTCGGACGGTGACGCAGAACTGTTTGCAGCGTGCGTTGGAATGTCACATGGACCTGATGGGCGACGGCCGGGCCCTCGGCTGACAGTGCGACGGTCGGCCGCGATGCGTCACCGATGACGTCGTGACCTGACCGAGAATCTGGTGGTGGGACCTGGTCCCTCCGAGCGGCTCCGCTGCACGCAGCGAACCGCTCGGAGGGACCATTGCGCGTTCCGGATGCGTTACGTTCAGATGTCGACCGCAGTTCTGTCGCCGATTTTCAAATCTTTACTTTTTCGCAAGCGACCACCCTAGCCTGCAAAGGTGCAGCTCATCGTGATGAGCCACCCGATTCTAACCACGTGTGGCGGGCGACTCAGCACGTTTCGTGGTTGACCGGAGTTGTCATGAAACTGACATGTTGATAGGTTGGGAGCTGCGGACGGGTCAGCATCGAACGCTCGATGACCACTCATAGGTCGTACTCCAGGCGGGGTACGGCGGTGAAGGAGACCTACATGACTACTCGACGAAATGTCGGCATTTTTACTCTGTTGATGGTGATCGGTACTGCCTGTGCGGTGCCGAACCCTATGTCCCCCGACGCAGATGGCGGGGTGAGCCAAGAAGAAGGTCGGCGCGGTCGCAGTGGGGCCCCGGCCCCGGCCCCGGCAGGCGCGGTGACGCCGCCAGCGGCGGTCGTGCCGGTCGCTGGCACGCCAACGCCCGCTGCTCCCGCTCCCGCTCCGGTCGCGGGTGCTCCGGTCGCGGGTGCTGCGGCTGCGCCCGCTGCGGCTGCCCCTATAGATGCGGCGCGCGTTAAGTCCCGAGAGCCGCTCGAGCGACCCCCCTGCCCCGTCGATCGGCATGTGTCCCATGCGGCGGCCGGTCTTGGTGCCGGTGGCGCTTTCGAGCATCTCATCATCCGTGAACAGCGTGCCGTCGAACAGCACCACGTCGGCCTGCGCCAGCCGTTGGGCGAGGTGCGGCGTAACCTGCGCGCATCCCGGCACGAAATCGAGCCGCGCATCACCGCCCGTCACGGCGATGCCGACATTGGCGCCGCTTTCCGCTCTGGTGTCCGGGCGCCCGCCTTCGAGATAGAGCGGGACCTTGCCCGGCACGGTGAAGAGCTCCGCGAACAGGCCGCCCGGCAGGGCGATGCGCTGGTCGACAAAGGCCGTGCGGCGGATGACCAGGTCGGGAGCCAGCACCTCGAAGATCGTATTGGCGGCGAGCGCCGACAGCGTCTGCGCCGTCGCATGCAGGGTGAAGGGAGAGCGCTCGCGCAGGCTCAGGAGGCCGGCGGTCTGGTCGACCTCGGCGCCGGTCAGAA
>JANOKQ010000287.1:0-7181 GCA_031419375.1 Acidimicrobiaceae bacterium | reverse complement strand
TCGAGGTCAGGCCCTTCGAGCTCGGCCCCGTTGGTGTCGAGCTCCTCGTCAGGTTCCATCATCTCGTCGTCGCCAGCCATCGCTGTGTCCTCTCACATTCATCCGTGTCGCCGTCAGCCAGGGAACCAATAGCCGGTCGGGCCGCGGATGATACGAGCGAGACGCCGCGAGACACCCTCATCGAGGTGTGACAACCGTCACACCTAGATGAGGCGCCGCGATTCGGCGCGTCGTTCAGCGGCGAGTCGCTCTAGCTCCGGGGCAACATCGGTGATGTGATTCATGGCCGCGGCGATGCCCGTATGACCAGCTTGTTCGCCGATCAATCGGTGCATCTCCAATGCCACACGCCGATACGCCGGGTGGCCCTGGGGTGAGGAACGCAGCTCCAGCATATGAATCGCCTCGCGGGCATTGAACTGCATCGAGTAACGCAGGCGGTATGCCATCGACACTGCGTAGCTGGCCTGCTCGGGAAACTCCTCCTTCATCGCGTCGTACAACGCTGCGGAGCGGGCCATGGCATCGTCGAACACGTCGGCCATACCGGCATCGTCGACCAGTTCGGGACGCACGTAGCCGTGGTTCGGGGTGAGCGTCTGCCAGTCGATGGTCAGCATCCGGTGGCGCTGCATGTCGCGAAACGCGCCGTAGTCCGACAACACGTCGAAGCGGTAGTCGACGCGCTCAAAGGCCCGACCCGGCTTGTGTCGGCGGTTCTCACGTTCGCCCACGTATGCGCGAAGCAACGCAGCCCGGTCGTCGGCACCCATGGCGCGGACCCGTTCGGCAATCTGCTGCTCGGGCAGGTTCGACAGCGGGTAGCAGATGGCGGTGAGCAACTTGTCTTCGGCATCCGGATCGAAGTCGACGAGAACGACCACATCGGACTGATCGACCGGCGTCTCGCCAAGCAACGTGCGCACCAACTCGTTCGTATTTCCGCGGGTAGAGCGCATGTAGTCGACCCAACGTCCGCCACGGTCGGCCAGGTCGACCCGCCGTAGGAAGCTGGGAATCACCTTGCGTAATTCGAACAGCATCAAGTCGGCGTAGTGGCGCGCCTCGGGCAGTGGATGGGCCCGCATGCGCAACAGCAGCATCTCGAACGCCTGGCCCGAGCCGTAGATGCCGACGTTCGACAGTGAGGCCGCGGGAAGGATGCCGCGGACCGCGTCGAGCGCCTTGGCCCGGGTGGCTTGGCGATACACGAAGTCGGAGTCGGCCGGGTCGCGGACCACCGTGGCGCGCACGTGGTCGGTCACCTTGGACAACAGCAAACTGTAGGAATCGAACATGCGGTCCATGTCGCCGACGTACCGGGTGCCGAGTCGGCTCGACAACACGGCCGGGTCGCGGAAGTAGCGGTAGCGCCCACCAAGTCGGGCGTCGTAGGCCACATAGCGGGTGCTCTGCTCGAGGTAGCTCATCAGCCGCCCCCACTCGAGCACCTTGGTCAACACATTCGATGCCTGCTCACAGGCAAGATGCACGCCGCCAAGCTGGGCGACAGAGTCGTCGCCGTACTCGAAGAACACCTTCTCATACAGCTCTTCAGCCCGCGCTAAACCGATGGTTGCATCAACGGTCTGGTCACCTTGCATATCGAGATCGCCGACGAACTCGTCGAGGAACAGTCGCCGCAAGCTCTTCGCGCTCCGGCTGTACCGTGCGAAGAGCGCGCCTTTGACGACCTCGGGCAGGTTGACGAGCGCGAAAACAGGACCGTCGAGATTGGTGAAGTACCGACGGAGGATGTCGGCTTCAGATGGGGTGAACTCCTCGGGGACGTAGACCGTCACGGGTGTTGACTCTAGGTGGTGGGGTACTTGCCGTTCGGGGATTCCCCGGCACAGCCCACCACGCGACTCGCCTCACAGCACCTCGACCGTGCGTGGGCGCTGGCCGAACGACTCGGCTACCTCGGCGCGTAGCGTTGCCGAATGCCACAAGTCGATGACGGTCATCGCCATCGCCTTAGCCCCGTCGAGCACCGCCAGATCGCCCTGTTCGCTGCGCGCCCACTCGGCGAAGTCGGTGGTATGGATGGCGACACCGTCGTCGGCGACTTTGATCATCGGATGGATGGATGGCACGAGAAAGCTGATGTTGCCCATGTCGGTCGAGCCGACGACGGCACGACCGGTGGCTCGCGGATCGGTGACCTCACGACCAACCCGCGCCGCGTTCGCGACGTAGGAGGCGACCATCGGCGGATTGTCGATCATCTCGGCGTAGGTCACGCTCTGCCATGTCGCACTGCACCGACAGCCCGTTGCCACGGCGGATGCCTCCAAACACGTCAGCACCCGCTGTTTCAACGGCTGCAACGACGCCAGTGTTGGTGAGCGCACCATCCAGGTCATCACGGTCTCGGCCGGCACGATGTTGGCCTTGTCGCCGCCTTTCACGAAGACGCCGTGCACGCGTTCCGACGGCAGGATGTGCTGGCGCAGGGCAGCCACGTTCATGTACCCGAGCACCGCCGCGTCGAGCGCGTTGCGGCCCTCGTGCGGAGCGGCGGCCGCGTGCGCGGCGCGTCCGTGGTACTCGATGGACAGTTCGTGAATGGCGATGCAGTCCATGCGAATCAAGTCGGCGTCGGCGGGGTGCACCATCATCGCTGCAGTCAGGTCGGCGAATGCCCCGTTGCGGGCCATCTCGATCTTGCCGCCACCGCCCTCCTCGGCCGGGGTGCCGACGATCCGTAGACGCCCGCCCAGTTCGTCGGCGAACAACGCTGCGGCCAACCCAGCTCCGAGGCCTGCCGCGGCGATGACGTTGTGCCCGCACGCATGACCAATGCCGGGCAGCGCGTCGTACTCGCACAGCACAGCCACGTCGGGCCCGTCCATCCCGACCCGGGATTCGAACGCGGTACCTACGCCGTAGGCGTGCCGGGTCGGGGCCAGTCCCCGGTCATCGAGGATGTCCGTGAGCAGATCGTGGGCGAACACCTCCTCGAAGTTCAGCTCCGGGTGGGCATGGATCTGATGGCTCGCATCGATCAACCGGTCGGCGACGCCGTCGACGGCTGCGCACACACGGGTCTTGATGCTGTCGATGTCGTCCATACTCACGACCCTATTCCCGCACCTACCCGTCTCGGTGAACAAGAGTTGCACGCCCGCCGCTTACACGCAGGCAATGAACGCATCGGCTTCAACCGCCACGGAGATCGACCTCGCACTCCCCCACGCCTGTCCGTCGAGCTCGATCGACATTGGCCTGGCGAAGGTGAGCGTCGAACTTGTTCGTTGACGAATCTCGATTGCCGGATGAGGAACATGTGCGCCGAGCGGGAGGCGGCGGCGGGCACGGAGCCGGTCGCGTGGCGACATCGATTCGTCAACCGTGACCACATCGAACCGGCCGTCGTTGGGATGCGCCCGCGGGGCAACGTCGTATGTTCCGTGGTGTTCGGCGTTCATCACCGCCACGATCGGCCCGAACCACCAGCTCCGGCGGGCGACGAGATGCGCGGCGAACCATCCGACTCGGCCGTCGGCCTCGACCCGGCCCAGATCGATTGGGACGCAGCTGACGTCACCGGCCAGACGGCGCTCGTCACCCGTGCCGCCGACGGCTCGCATCACATCCCCGCCAAGTAGGGCAACCGGGGGAATTGGCGCCATCTCGCGCCGGCACCGCTCGACGAGCCGCCACAGCTCGGCGTTCGAGCCCACGCGGACGGCGTCGCCAGGACACGGCCCCACGTCGCCCCACGGCTTACCGGCGCGGATCGGCACCGGACTCGGCTTCGGCTTCGGAATCGGAATCGACTTCGGCGCCGGAATTGACTTCGGAATCGACCGTGCTCGACGCGGCCACCACCCCGCGGAACAGTTGCGCGGCGGCCTGTTCGGCGCATCGGCGGGTGGACCGGTTTGGGGCGACGAGCGCCAGTTGGCGGAGCACATCGATGAGTTGCTTGGTGGTCCGTACAAAGTCGCCGCCCGACAACTCTTCGGCCTCGACCACTTCGGCGAACCCCTCCCCCGCCGCCCACGCACACGCGATCGCGATGAACGTTGGATCGGGCGCCCGGTGCATCGACAGCCCGGCCTGTTCCTCAATGTCGTGCAGTTCGTTGCTGATCGCGGCGATCCCTTGCCAGCGCTTCCGTGCGTTCGGTGACGGAAACCACGGCCGCGGCGCAGGTTCGGCGCTGCGGTGCTCGTACACGAACACCGACACAAGCCCGGCAAGCACTGCGGGCTCCACATCGTCGAACAAGCCTTTTCGCAAGCACTCGACGATCAACAGATCGCTCTCGTGGAAGGTGCGCGCCAAGATCGCGCCGGCGTCGGTGAGCGACCATCCGTCGATGTAGCCCCAGTTCTCGAGGATCCGCACGACTCGGTCGAAGTCGCGCGAGATCGATTGGCTACGGCCGCGCATCCGTTGGCGGAGCTCGTCGATCTCGTGGCCGATCCGCTCGACCTGTGCAGCGGCCTTCAAGCGGTCGGCCAGATCGGGATCCGATTCGACGGGGTGGTCGAGGATCGCCAACTCGCGGTCGTGACGGGCCGAGCGGCGCTTGTACGGCAACACCTCGGCGCGTTGCAGGCGCAGAGCCACCTCGCGCTGGTAGTCGTGGCGATTGGGAGCGAACTCGGCAGGAAGCTGAATTTTGCCGATCACACGCGGTGGATCGTCGAAATCGGCCTCTGCGAGTTGGATCGGGTCGCGGCGCGTCGTGATCCCGCTGATCCGCATCCCGCCCTTGCGATGTGCGGCAGTGAGCACCGCGACACGCCCCGCGTACCGGCCCTTTTCGACATAGACGATGTCTCCGGGGCGCAGCTTCATCAGCGCCAGGTCGATCAGGGCGTCACGACCATTCGGCGACGTGTCCGATGCCCGTACGGTTGTGTCGCCCTCGCGTCGCTTCAGCAGCGTCCGATACTCCTCCACGTCGCCAAACGGGCTGACCGCCGCCTCCGCAAGCTCGCGGAGGTGCTCCTGACGTCGTTCCAGCCGGGCCTCGATCTTCACCACATCGCGGTCGGCCTGGTATTGGGCGAACGACAGGTTCAACAGGTGGTGGGCGCGTTCGCTGGTGTAGGTCCGGACCAGGTTGGCGGCCATGTTGTAGGTGGGCCGGAACGCGGAGTTGAGATGGAACGAGCGGCTCGCGGCGAGCGCGGCGATCTGGTCGAAGGGTACGAACGGGCTCCACAACACCATCGCGTTACCCAACTCGTCGATGCCACGGCGCCCGGCCCGACCGGTGAGCTGGGTGTACTCGCCCGGCGTGAGAAACGAATGATGGTCGCCTGTGAACTTGGTCAGCTTCTCGATCACCACGCACTTGGCAGGCATGTTGATGCCCACCGCAAGCGTCTCGGTGGCGAACACCACCTTCACCAGGCCCTCCACGAAGCAGGCCTCGACCACCTCCTTGAACGGTGGAACCATGCCGGCATGATGCGCGGCAACTCCCGCTTCGAGCTGCGCCAGGAACTGGCTGTAGCCAAGTACCGCCAGATCTGCTGGGGCAATGCCACTGAGGCGGGCGTCGATGATCGCGCGAATCCGGTCGCGGTCGTCGCCGGTTGTCAGGCGGATGCCCGCGGCAAGCACCGAACGCGCCGCCTCGTCGCATTGGTTGCGGCTGAAGATGAAGTAGATCGCCGGCAGCATCTGCTGACGGTCGAGCAGGTCGACCACGTCGAGGCGCGACGGCGTGTACAAACGTCGCCGGCCTTGGGTGTTCTTTCGTTGCCGTCCACCACCTCGGGCCGCCTCGTTGTCCAGGCGCAGCGCATCGTGATTGGGCCGCCCGCCGACCAGCACCGGCAGCAGGTGCAGGCGGTCGTTCGTCTTGTCGCCCACGTAGTACAGGTTCTCCAACCGCACCGGGCGGCGTTCCTCGACGATCGCCGTGGTCGGCCCACGCACGGTGGAGATCCAGTCGGTCAGTTCCTGCGCGTTGCTCACCGTGGCCGACAGGCACACCAACGTGACCGCCTGGGGCAGGTGCACGATCACCTCCTCCCACACCGGCCCGCGGTACGCGTCTTGCAGGAAATGCACCTCGTCGAGCACCACCACGTCGAGCTGGTCGAGCGCCGGGCTCTGCGCGTAGATCATGTTGCGCAACACCTCGGTGGTCATCACCACCACCGGCGCGTCGCCGTTGATCGAGTTGTCGCCGGTGAGCAGCCCGACCTGATCGATGCCGTAGCGGGCCACGAGATCGCGGTACTTCTGGTTCGACAGCGCCTTGATCGGCGCGGTATAGAACGCCCGCCGTCCCGCCAGCCGGGCCGCCTCGATCGCGTACTCAGCCACCACGGTCTTCCCGCTGCCGGTCGGGGCGGCGACGAGGACCGACTGGCCGTCGTCGAGGGCGTCGAATGCCCTCAGCTGGAATCCATCGAGCGGAAAGCTGTACTGCGCAGTCAGTTGGGCGCGGTCGGCTCGCACGGGGTCAATCGTGTCAGGACGCGGCTTCGTTGGCGCGCTTGCGCCGCAGGAAGATGTACCCGATCAGGATCGAGAGCGCGTAGAACAAAGTCATCGGCAACGCCAGGGCCAACATGCTGAACGGGTCGCCGCTGGGCGTGATGACCGCAGCCACCACAAAGCACCCCATGATCGCGTACCGCCACCCTTTGAGCAGGGTTTTCGGTGTGAGCACGCCGACGAGTTGCAGGCCGACCAGCAACACCGGGAACTGGAAGGCGATGCCGAACGCGGCCACCATCAATCCGACGAGGCGGATGTACTCTCCGACACGGAACAGGGCCTCGACATCGTCACCCGCCCAATCGATCAGGAACTCCAGCGCCTTCTCCAGCGTCCAATAAGCGAGGGAGGCACCGAGGGCGAACAGCAGCACCGACGATCCGATGAACGGGACCGCGTACTTTTTTTCCTTGGCGTGCAACGCTGGCACGATGAACTGCCACAGCTGCCACATCAGCACCGGCAGGGCGAGCAGCAAGCCGCCGTAGGTGGAGACCGACAAACGCGTGCTGAACCCCTCGAGTGGGCTGATGAAGACCAGTTCGCAGGTGAGTTCGGGCCGGTCGTCACACAGGTTGTAGTACGGCTCGCGCAAGAAATCGAGAACCCAGTCGTACGCAGCGAGCATCACGATGATGCCGATCACCACCGCCAGCAACGCGCGGATGATCCTCGTGCGCAACTCGGCCAGGTGCTCGGTGAGCGTC
>JANOKQ010000286.1:0-4234 GCA_031419375.1 Acidimicrobiaceae bacterium | reverse complement strand
CCTGCAGTGTGCCGAGGTCACGGACAGTCTCGACCTTCGTCGTGCGATCGGCGACGCTCATCGTCGCACCTTTGGGCGGCGTCGACGTGTGGGGATTGCTCAGCTGTGCCGGATCGACCCTGAGGTGCGTCCATTCCTCGAACACCTTCGCTGAACGGTTGACCGCTGGTGTGCCGTTCGGTCAGGCGAGCACGGAGTGCGGAGTCCTGCGTGCTTGTGAGGATTCGTCACTCACCGCGTGACCAATCTCTCGCCGGCATGTTGTCGAGCGGCCAGCGCTGAGAAGCGCGACGGCGTGGTAGCGGCGTGGTAGCAACGCTGGCCGAATCGGGGCGGAAGTCAGCGAACGCTGGCGAACGATCAGCCCGCGAACGCCCAGCTCAGACGTACTGTCGCGAACAACGACGACCAACGGTGAACGCAACGAAGGCGTTTCCTAAACCGCAGGTCGCAGGTTCGATTCCTGCCGGGAGCGCTAGAAAAGTGGTTGTGAGCTGGATATTCGTGTTTTTGCAAGAACTGTTCGGCTGAACCGTTCGCCTCAATCGACTGCGAATTCGTAGCGCGATCGGGAAGGCTGTGGAAGGGAGGGGCCGCCCCTGGCAGATTGATCGTGACCGATCCGCCCTACGGGCGTTTTCGTCCTTCAGGCCCAACGTCTCAGCAGTGAGCTAATTGCTTCGACTGCGGCCTGCAGCCGTGCGCGTGATTCAAGATCGCACGCATCGTACTGTGATCGACTCTCGTGCTCATGATTCCGGGATCTGATTTGATCGGTTTTGGTCGGCTCGGATTGCCTCGAGGCGGTCGATCAGCGCGGGCAGCGTGAGTTCGTCTTTGGTTCGTCCGGCCGCAGTCTTGGAGCGGACGATGTCTTCCAGCGACGCCAGACGTGCATCGACTGCACCGACTCGGACGATCACCACGGAGCGCACCAGATCGTCGTAGCCGTCGGTTCCATCGGGGCGGAATGCGAGGTCGAACGGTCCGTGATCGGTGTTGAACGTTGCGGTTGTGACCCGTTCTAACCAGTCGGCGTCGATATGGACTTCGACACCGTCGGGCATGCCGCCTGGTACGCGCAGCGTCGCGTTCAGTTCAGCGAGCGCCCTCGCGATCCGTTCTCTGTTCGCCCGCGACGCGGCGGGTGTCACGTCAAGGTCAAGCGACCTGGCGATTTGGCGCCGTGAAGTTCGGCTGCGATTCCTCCGATCATCACGTAGTCGACCTTGTGTCGATCGAGCACCGACACGATTGCTTCGACCTGCTCGACGGTCATCGGTGCGGGCGGGCGCTGTTGCGGCTCCTGCGTTGGTGAATCACGTTTCGCTGTGCGGCGGTCCCGGACCTCACGCCAATGCGGAGGATCAGCGGTCATTGCGACGAAACGATCATGTGTTGATGCTCAGCCCATCGTCGTTGGAAGTCGACGGGCTGTGCCTGCAGCCATTCCCCGATCGTTTCATCGTGCGGATCGAAAGGCTCGAGTCGAGTCCGCAGCTCGAAACCTGCTGCGCGTAGAAGGCGGGCAAGCGCTGGGTGCGATGGTTGCCGTCGACCGTTCTCGATTGCAGCGACGTGCTGCTGGGTTGTGCCCGCGGCGTCAGCGAGTTGCTGTTGTGTCAGCTCTGCCATCAACCGGGCTCGCTTCACCACAGCACCGGACCAGGCTCGATTCTGAACCTCGAACACATCACTCATATCCCAAGGCTACATGCGATTGCATGTAGAGAGCCCTTCGGGTCGAAGCGCTGAGAAACCCGCAATCGAGACGAGTTGCCCAGAAACTCGGGGTCGGCCGATTCGCTCAGCGCACGCCGGCGGTGAGCACTTCGATCACCTGACGGAGGTAGTTGGTGCTCTGCATCGTCGTGAGTTGATCCCTGGGCATCGATCGACGCACTTGAAGGTGCCCAACGTAGGTGCTGTAGGCGATGCGAGCCCGCGCCGCCGCTCGTGCTGGGGACAGGCCGAGCTCGCGGTAGACCTCGTCGAGGAACGCGACACGTGCAGCGGTCACCCGACTCACCACCGGACCAACGACGGGATCGTCGATCCGAGCCATCAGCGCTGCATCGGCAGGGCCGTCGACAAGGTCGCCGAACGCCGTCACGAAAAGTGCCCGCAGCCGCGCCTCGGGGTCACTCACCTGTTGCAGCTGGTCGATGATGTCCTGCGTGCCGAGTTGCTCCCACAAGTCCAGAGCGCTGACCACGAGAGCGTTCCGGTCGGCGAAGTGCCAGTAGAAGCTTCCCTTGGTGACCCCCAGCTGACGGGCCAGTCCCTCGACCGTCACCTGTTCAACGCCTCCTTCGGCGATGGCGTCGAGGGCGGCACGCGACCAGTCTGCGGCGCTCAGGTTGGGGGCACGCTTCGGGCGTGGTGACTTGCGGGACGGCATTCCCATACGGTACCGTATGGGACATGACCATACGGTGGCGTACGGACGTTCCGATCAATCAGCGAGCAGCGGGCGCGGTCGCCGTGGTCGGACTCGCAGGCGCTACTGCCGTTCACGCGCTGTGGGCCAACGGTTCGCCATGGCCGGCGGCAAGCTTCGACGAGCTGGCCGACACCGTCGTTGGCCGACGTCCCTTCCCGGGTCGAGGCGCGACATGGACGGTGACCGCACTGCTGGCCGCAGCAACGATGACAGTTTCGGCCCGGTCAGGGCTCGTGCCCTCCCCTGGGGGCCCGGACACGATGCTCGTCCGGGCCAGCTCCCGTGCGGTTGCCGTCACGTTGCTCGCCCGCGGCGCGGTCGGCGCGGCGGTATCGGCGTTCGGCGTTGACGGTTCGACGGCTGCGTTTCGCCGCTGGAACCTTGCGGTGTACTCGCCGCTGTGTCTGGCGCTGGGCGCGGCTGCGGCGATTGCGTCACGGTCCCGGACGCCGACAACATGAGCGGCTTCGTGCGCCGGGTCACCAGGCTCTGGCCGCGACGGGCCCCCGGTCTCCCGCCGGGCCAACGGGCCTTGGCAACCTTCCCACGGTTCTCCAACAACCCTCTACGACCGCCTCCTGCGCTCACGGGACGAGTCGAGCTGACCATCCGCAGCCAGGACGGCACCGAGACCAGCTTCGGTGTCGCCGAGCTGACCGCGCTCGGACAGATCGAGCAGCTCAGTGACTTCCATTGCGTCACGACCTGGACTCGCCAGGGCCTTCGGTGGGTCGGCGTCCCGCTACTCGATGTGTGGCGCACACTTGTCGAGCCCTGCCTCGGCGAACGGGCCGACGCACCGTTCATCGTGGCCGTCGGCGCCAACGGCCACCAGGCGGTGCTCTGTCGCGACGACGTGCTGACCTCGGGTGTGCTGCTTGCGTTGTCTCTCGAAGGGCACCCCCTCGACGGCCGACATGGGGCGCCGCTGCGGCTCCTCAGCCCCGAGCAGTACGGCTACAAGAACGTCAAACATCTCGTGACGCTCGAACTCCATGACCACCAGCCACCAGGAAACCTTGGAGCCAAAGAGCATCTTCGAGCCCGCGTGGCCCTCGAGGAGCGCCACAGCCGGCTCCCGGCCCGGCTACTTCGTCTCCCGTACCGCGTGCTGATACCCGTCACCGTCCTCGTCTCCGAACGCCACACGACCTGAGCGGCAACTGACTGTCGCCTATCCGAGGATGGTGTCGACTCGCTGGTTGGCGACGTGTTCTTCGTCGTCGAGGGCGCCGACGTAGGTGGAGACGAGGGTTTCGACGCTGTGTCCGAGTCGTCGTGCTGTCTCAGCGAGCGGCATCCCAGCCCGCAGCCACGTCGTGGCTGCGGCGTGTCGGCAGTCGTAGATCCTCATCGGCCGTTGGCCGACCGATTCAAGTGCGCGGTGCCATGCTCGTGCCTAGTTCGATCCACTCGGCATCGTGTCGTTACGAGTTCGAAAGAGCAGACGGTCGGGTGATGTGAGGTTGTTCTCGTGGACCCATTCGCGCAGTATCGTGACGAGCACCGGTGGGATCGGCACACTGCGCGGGCCGGTCTTGGGTTCGCCTGGTTCATCGAAAGAGATATCGGCTTCGGTGATGTCCAGGCGTCCCCAACCTTCGCCCGGCAGTTCCGTGGGCCGGACTCGCAGCACCCGACCTCCGACGGTCGCAGGCCGGCGTAGTAGGCGACTGCGGTCATCACTCGGTAGTTCTTGCTGCCGGGCTGTTGCGTGACGATCGCGTCGATCGCCTCGGCCATCGCTGACGGGCTCGGCAGAGAACGAACGTCGACGCTCCGCCTCGTTCG
>JANOKQ010000285.1:0-2559 GCA_031419375.1 Acidimicrobiaceae bacterium | reverse complement strand
CCACGACACCGGTTGGCCGGTGCGTGATCCGCACCGCCGAGTCGGTGGTGTTCACGCTCTGCCCGCCGGCGCCACTGCTGCGGTACACGTCGACGTCGAGGTCGCGCTCGTCGATCACGAACTCCACCTCGTCGGCTTCTGGCAACACCAGCACCGTGGCCGACGACGTGTGGATCCGGCCCTGGCTCTCGGTAACCGGCACCCGCTGCACGCGATGCGGTCCGCCCTCGAACTTGAGGTGCGTCCACGCGCTGTCGCCGCGCACCATGAACGTCACCTGGTTGAATCCGCCGAGGTCGCTCATGTCGGTGTTCAACACCTCCAGCTTCCACCCCCTGTCCGACGCGAACGCGGCGTACATGTCATACAGGTCGCGAGCGAACAGGTTGGCCTCCTCGCCGCCTTCTGCACCGCGGATCTCGATGATGACCGCCCGGCCGTCGTTGGGATCCTTGGGCAGCATGAGCGTGCGGATGCGGTCCTCCACCTCGGTCAGCTGCGCTTCGGATGCGCTCAACTCGGCCCGCCATGCCTCTCGATCGGTACCGTCAGCATCGTTCATCAGTTCGCGCGCGGCGGCTACATCGGCCAGTTTGGTGCGGTGCTCGCGCAGCGCCTCGACGAGCGGGATGAGGTCCTTGTAACGCTTCGATGCCGAGCGCAGCCGTGACGGGTCGGCCAGTACCTCGGGATCTCCGAGGCTGGTCTCGAGCAGCTCGAACTCGTCTTCGACCGCGGCCAGGCGTTCGATCACGACGCGACCGCCACGAACCGCGTGGGCACCGTGACGAGCGCCGCGAGCCGTTGTTGAACCGGAATGATGTCGCGCCCGGGCGCAACGATGAGACAGGTGTCGCTGCCGTGCTGCACGATGGCGTCGCAGGCGAACGGCACCACCTCGAGGTCGACGCCCGACACGAACACGACCACCGTGTTCGATTCGGTCTCCACCGCGACGCACGGCACTTCGTCTTTCAGGTTGGCCCGAGGCACCGGAGGCTCCACCGCCACCAGCACCGCCGACGATTCGAAACCGATCAACGATGGGTCGGCCACCACCCGCGAGCGCAGCAGCCGACTTGCGCCGAGCACGTTCAGCGGGTGGGGTGCGGCTCCGTCCACACGATGCGCTCCGATGGTGGCGACTACGTCGGCGAGCGACTCGACGGGTGATCGTTCGGCATGCAGCATCTGGAACATCTCCCGGTCGTGGGCTCCGATGCCCACCGCGAGCCGAGGTGTTCCCGAGTTCGGATCGTCGACCACGCGGCACACCTCGAGGCCGTTGACCTCGCCGCTGAGCACCCCGTGCTCGCGCACGGGCACCGCACCGCCGGCTTCGATCAACTCGGCGAACGCCTCGTGCGCAGCAGGCACTGACATCGGCTCGGGCAACGGCTCGGCGATCGCTGCCACCATGTTGCGCCCCTCGAGATGCACCACCGTGACTGCAACTGCGAGTTGCTCGACGCGCCGAGCGATGGTTGCCGTGCCGCGCTCGGCGACGATGCGGACCCCGGAGAACTCCCCGCGTGTCGCCCACCCAAGCGCTCCGCCGAGCCCGCGTCCGTGGGGCTCATCAAGTAACGCCCAGACCTCGGCGGCATCATCGCGTAGCACCGCACCCGAGCCGAGCCCGCTCGGTGAACCGTCCACCTGGCGCCCCGCATCGCCGACCAGGCTGGCCAGCTTGGCCCCCATCAGTGCAGCGCGCCGGGCAGGATCGAGCGTCGACGACATCACGGCAAGGCTACCGGCGGCCGCTGCGCCGCCGAGTGGAGCATCCCGTGTCGACAAACACCCCGTGGCCGTGCATTTCTCGACACACGGCCGCTCCACCGCCGAGTGGAGACCCGTGTGGAGCACCCCGTGTCGACAAACACCCCGTGGCCGTGCATTTCTCGACACGCGACCGCTCCACCGCCGAGTGGGGCCAGCGTTCGATCGATCGAAGAGCACCGGACAGACCGGGCGGCAACCCGCTAGGGGTCAGGCGGTGAAGTAGCCCATCACGTCGGCGACGAGATCGACTGCGCCGGAGTTGTTGACGATTGCTGCGGCACCGTCGGGGCCAAGGCCGGCGATCACCATGTTCGGGACCACCTGCCCGGCTGCGGCGTTGAGGTTGGACGCAAGTGGGCGCGGGGTCCCGGTGGGGAACACGGTCACGTACGTGCTCTGCGTCGGCAACACAGCGGTGACGTTCAACAGCACCGCGCTCACCCCCGTCGCGGGCACACCGTTGCGGCCGGCGAGCGGAAGCGTCAACGCGGCGGTGCCGAGTCGCTCCGCCGGGGCGCCGATTCCGTCACGCGTATCAAGCACCCTCGCCGGTGAAACGGTGACGAAGCGCGACGGCAGACCGGCGCCGAAGCACCCGAGGACGTCGGCGATCACATGGGTCGTACCCGAGTTGTTGTAGATGCTGACCTTGCCGCCATCACCCACGCGGGCCAGTACCAAATTGGGGACCGTCTGACCGCGGGCCATGTTCAGGCTGCTCGCCAGTGGTCGCGGCTGACCGGTCGGCCACACCGTGATGAAGCTCACTGCCGATGG
>JANOKQ010000284.1:0-7538 GCA_031419375.1 Acidimicrobiaceae bacterium | reverse complement strand
CAAGATTGATGCCCAGGGGCTTACCAATACGCGCGCCATCGTCGCCGGTGGCGAGGCGCTGCCTGCAGCGCCAACCTACGACTTCCTCATCACCTTCGATTGCATTCACGACATGACGCATCCGCAACAGATGATGGAGTCGCTGCGTGCTGCGATCGCCGACGACGGCACGTGGTTGCTCGTCGACATCAAGGCCTTGGACACGTTCGCCGACAACGTCCGCAAGAACCCGATGGCCGCGCTGATGTACGGCATCAGCGTGTTGAGCTGTATGTCCTCGGCGCTCAGCGAGCCGGGTGGTGCCGGTCTCGGTACGCTCGGCCTCTCGGAGACCACCGCTCGCGAGATGGCTGCCGCAGCGGGCTTCACCCGGTTCCGCAAGCTCGCTGTCGACCATGCGGTGAACGCCTTCTACGAGGTCCGCCCCTAACGAAAACGTGTCGGCTATCACGAGAACGTGCGGTTCTCAGCTGCGAGCGATCACGGCCAAACGTCGCGCCGAGAACAGCCACTGGCCGGTTCCCCGGTTCCGGCGGTACTCGTCGTGGTAGGTGGCCAGCAGAGTGCCGGGCCCGCCGCGCTTGCGTTGGAACTGCTCGGCGATGGTGACTCGTCCCGATCCCGTGCCAAGCGCTTCGTCCACTTCGAACACGGTCGCGCCAGGCGTCTGCACGATCCACTGCAGCGGCTTCATCGCCAACGACCATGCTGCGGCGATCGCCTCGCGCCCAGCTGCCGTGGTGCCATCTGCCGTCGTGCCTGCCGCCGTGGTGCCGGGCGCGGTTTCCCACACGCCGTCGTCGGTCCACGTCGCCAGCCACGCCTCCGCGTCGTTGCGGATGATCGCGTCGCTGAAGCGAGCGACGAGTTGACGTAACGCCGCGTCGGTCGCTGCACCGGGAGCGCCCGACACTGAGGATGCCCGGGCGGTGGTGACGCCATCGAAGTGAGCGAGCGTGAGGCCGACCTCGGCCGCGGCAACGGTGCGCACATGGTCGATGAGCTGATCCCGGTCCATCATCCCCTCGTGGGCTGCGAACTGCACGGCGAGACCGTCGACCAGCGCAGTGAGCCGTGTGGCCGATGCATTCGGTGAGGCGCACACGAACTCGCCGGATTCGACCCCGGCCTCAAGGACCCCGACCAGCAATCCCGACGTCTGTTCGTCGAGTTCTTGGCTGATCCGTTTCATCATCGGGTTGCGCAGTGCCTCACCCCACCCGTCGATCCACAACATCCACTCGACGTCGTCGCTACCTTCGGGCACGTAGTTCTGGATCGCCCGGTCGAGTTGCGCCATCGCCGTTGGCGCCGCCTGGATCTCGCTTTCCATTTCCGCAAGATCCTTCCGGGCGTAGTGCTCGAACGCTTCGGCGAGCAACTGCTCCTTGGAATCGAAGTGGTAGTGGATGAGGCTGCTCGACACCTCGAGCCGCTTGGCAACATCGCTGATGCGCGTGCCCGCGAAACCGCGTTCGATCACCACCTGGCAGGTGACCTCGAGGATCTCCGTTCGCCGTTCGGCCACCGTCTGCTTCTTCACCTGTTGCGACGATATCGGTGGCAACCGCGCTGTAGCGGGACCGCTCCCGTAACCGACCGGGCACGGGGCGACGGACCAAGATCGACGACGATCAAAGTGGATCCCACGCTGCGTCACGCTTCTCCCGATGCGCCCTCGCCGCCTCCTCGGGATTGTTGGTGAAACCGGTGAGGATCTGTGTGCGGTTTTCTAGCTCCTTGGCGAACCGAAGGCTCGGAGCATCGAGTGCCGCGTTGAGACCGATCTTCGTCTGCCACACACCGAACGGGTTGTTCGTGGCGATGAGACGCGCCATTCGCAGCGACGCCTCCATCAACTCCTCGGCCGACACCACTTCGTGGACCAGCCCGATGCGAAACGCCTCGGCCGCGTCGATGATGCGGCCGGTCAGCATCAGCTCACGAGCCGCGCCGGCACCGACGATCTTCGGGAGCAGGTAGCTCGTACCCATGTCCATCGAAGACAAGCCCGCCTTGATGAAGATCGACGCGAAGCGCGCCTGCTCGGACGCGATCCGGATGTCGCAGTGCAAGGCAAACGCCAGCCCGCCTCCCACCGCCACGCCGTTGACCGCGGCGATCACCGGGATCGGCAACTCGTAGAGGCGGGTGTATTGATCGGTGAGCCTGACCTGCGAGTCGTACATGGTTTTGAAGTCGGCCTGCGCCGGTTCCGTCCACGGCTCGCCCGTGCCGCTCAGGTCCGCGCCGGCGGAGAACCCGCGTCCAGCGCCGGTGAGGATGGCCACGCGGTACGCGCCCGGGGCGCTGATGGCGTCGAGCGCGGTGTCCATTCCATTCAACAACGAGCCGTCGATCGCGTTGAGTACCCCGGGGCGATTCAACGTGATGCGAGCAACGCCGGGTTCGAGCGTGTCAACTTCGACGGCAGCCATCGCGGCATCGTATTCGCCTGAGCGCAACGAGCGCACCTTCGACCACGACAACAACCCCTCCGAAAACGCCGCCGAAATCTTGGGTAACAACGGCAAACACCGCGCCACCCGCAACCGCTCCGACGCCGCCGTATACCCCAACCCGTACTTCCACGACAACCACTCCTGCGCCGACCGACACTGCCACACCGCCCACCCCTCCCGCCGATCAAACTCCGCCAACACCGCCAACACCAACAACATCCGCGCCATCCCTGCCGCCCTCAAACGGAGCATGCGCCAGCAACTCCGCCTCCAACCAACCTGTCGCCACCAACCCAATCTCAACATCAGGCCGGCTCGCGGCGGGTGGGCCAACATCAGGCTGACCAACATCGCCCGGGCCGGTACACGGATCGTCGGGCGGACTGGTGCGGGGATCGACCGAAGTGGCGGTGAGAGTCATACCACCATCATGAACCACCCCTGTGACACGGCATTTCCCGCGGGATGACAGCCCGGCAACAGGCCAACAGCAGTCCGGCCCCAAACACGACGACGTCCGCCGCCGCGCTGCGAACCACCCCGGTCGCACAACATTCTCCCGCGGGAAAACGTGTCGGCGAGGGGGCGAATCCCGCAGGGGCTCCGGCAGGAAACGGCCGTGGCGGGCGCAGTAGCGTGACTCGAGCGCGATGGACAACACCAGGAAACGGAGCAGGACTGATGGAACTCGACGAGATGAAGGTCAAGGCGGCGGCGTTGTCGCCATGGGCGCACATGGCCACCGTTGGTTCCGACGGGAACCCCGACGTCGTGCCGGTGCACCCGTGTTGGGGGGCTCCCGCCGGTGCCGCGGACGGCGACGATGACGTCATCTGGATCATGGCGGGGGAGACATCGGTGAAGGCCCACAACATCGCCGCCAACCCGAACGTGGCGCTGCACTGGCAGGTGACCGAAAAGGGCGATGGGGTCGAGATGTGGGGCACCGCAACCATGCACACCGACCTCGAAACGAAGCGCCGACTGTGGAACGGGGTGTTCGACTACGACTTGAACCTGTTCGCCCCCGGCGGTCCCGACGACTCGGCCGGTACCGCGTTCATTGCGGTCCGCCCCGACCGGGCGCTGTGGCTCGACACCTATGGCATGGGTGGGACCGCCCGGTGGTCGCGGTGAACCAGCCGGGCCGCCTGACCGCGCTGTCGCGTTCGGTCGTCGGCCGACGGGTGATCGTGACCGGTGCCGGGTCGGGGATGGGACGCGCCACGGCGCACCTGTTCGCTGACGAGGGGGCCAGGGTTGCGGTGGTCGACCTCGACGCCGAACGCGTGGCCACGGTGGCCGACGAGATCCGCGGCGTGCACGGAGCCGACGCAGTGATCGAAGTGGCCTGCGATGTTGCCGATCATGACCAGCTCAAAGGGTTGGTGACCAGGGTGGTCGAGCACTTCGGCGGTATCGACGTGTTGATCAACAACGCCGGCGTGTCCTTGCTCAACTCGGCGTTCCAGGACGAGGACAGCTACGAGGCCAACTGGGCACGCACCCTCGACATCAACCTCACCGCGCACTCGCGCCTCATCCGGCTGTGCCTGCCCAGCCTGCGCGACGACGGTGCTGGACGAATCGTCAACATCGCCTCGACCGAAGCGATCGTGGTGACCGCCGGCCTTGCCGCCTACGCGGCCACCAAGGCCGGCGTGGTCGGCCTGACCAAGAGCTTTGCCGTCGAACTGGGACGCCACGGTGTCACCGTCAACTGCATCTGCCCAGGTCCGATCAACACGGCAATGACGTCGGGAATCGATCGCGCAGCCAAGGAGATCTACGCCAAGCGGCGGGTCCCGCTGCGCCGCTACGGCAACCCCGAGGAGGTGGCCCAGATGACCCTCAGCCTGTGCCTTCCGGCGGCCAGCTTCGTCAACGGTGCGGTGATCGCCGTCGACGGCGGCATGTCCATCCGGCACACCTGACGCGGTGAGGGGCGCTTAGGGGGCGTAGCCGTCGAGGATGCCGGTGAGGCCGGTGGGGTGTTCGCCGAGGGCGAGTTGTTCGAGGATGCCGGTTCCCGTCTCACGTCGGCCGTCCGGCGCGGTGTAGGTGGCTCGGCACACTGCTTGGACGTGGACGCTGGCCCGGTCGCAGGGGTTGTCGACGGGGAGTCGCAGGCGTTCGCCGGCCACCATCTCCTCGCCGTTCCACACGCCGTGACCGAAGCGGGGATGGCCATAGCCGAGGCCGCACATCATGAACTCGTAGATCGGTTCGAGCCGCACCGTGCTGATGCCGCCGTCCCAATCGATGAGGTCGTATTCGAACCAGTCGGCGTACCTGGTTCCCGGTCGCCATGCGAGGCGGTAGTCGACGGTCCGAACGACGTGGGCATTCGCGTCGCCATCGGCGGCGACGGCTCCGATCTCGTGCCATCGACGGCCGTCGCCGTACTCGGTGACGTCGAAGTGGGTGCTGAACGACGGGAAGCTGACGGGGGCCCAGAGCCAGAAGAACTGCGGCGGCCAGCCGACGGGCGCCCCGCCCATGGGCTCGCCAACCGGGCGGATGCCCCACGACCGATCCCGCGACCCGACCACATCGCCCGGGTTCACGCCGATGTGCTCACCATCCACCTCGATCCACCCGCTCCACGTGCCGAACTGGGTGAGACGGGTGTAATCGAACAAGGTGCGCACCCCGATGCGCTGGAAGAAGTGCGGCTCCTCGATTGCCGGCGATCGACGCTCGAACAGCAGCTCTGCGCGCAGACCTTGATCGGGCGCGTCGACGGTGATCCGGATCGTGTGCAGGGGGCGGATGATCTCGACGGTGACCGGGCCGATGCTGGTGGCGTCGATACGGTCGATGGGCGCTCGCTTGGATGAAAACACCGAGAGTTGCTCGCCGTTGCGGACCAAGCTGAATGCTGTGTCGCACACGTGCCGGTTGGGGTACAACCCCATCGCCAGCGCGAAGTACAACGACCCGTCGGGGGAGTATCCGTTGAAGAAGTAGCGGTCGTAGTGGTTCACGTCGCCGCTGGCCGAATGGGCGACCGGCGCGCTGGAATGATGAATCGGGTAGTCGTCGAAACTGGTCAGCACCCGCGCGACCGTAGCCAGGTCGCTGGCATGGCGGCGTGTCGCATGTGTGGGCGCCACTGGCGGGGAAGCGGCGTACCCTGTGACCCGGTGGGACCGAGAACCGCGACCAACGAACCACGAAGTAGGTGGCAGATCTCGGCGGTGGGCTACCGGCGTGTTTGTGTGGCCGCACTCGTGATGCTGTGCGTGATCATCGTCAGCGGGGTCGCCGTCCGCCTGACCGGATCGGGCCTCGGCTGCGACGATTGGCCGGCATGCAACGACGAACGCCTGATCGACGTGTCGTCACGCCACGCGGCGATCGAACAGGTCAACCGGCTGTTCACGGGCCTGGTCTCGGCTGCGGTTGTGCTCGCCGTGCTCGGCTCGCTGCGCCGGGTGCCACGACGTTCCGACCTCACGCTGTTGTCGCTCGGGTTGGTGGTCGGGGTGCTGGCCCAGATCGTGCTCGGTGGCGTGACGGTGCTGGTCGATCTGCACCCAGCCGCCGTGCAGGGTCACCTCGTGGTGTCCATGGTGTTGGTCGCCAACGCCGTCGTGCTCGTGTACCGCAGCGGTCTGAACGATGGGCCGCGGGTGCGCGTCACTGCGCCCAACATCGGCCGTCACCTGTGGTGGTGCGCTGCGACCACAGCGATTGCAATCGTGGCTGGCACGGTCGTCACCGGCGCAGGCCCACATGCCGGTGACGAGCGGGCTCGGCGTTTCGCTGTGTCGATCGGAGCGGCGGCGCGCGTGCACAGCATCGCGGTGTGGATCGCGGTCGCGTGCGTGGCCACGCTGCTGCTGCGGTTGCGCAGCCGCCCGTCCGATCGGGCGGTGCTCGAAGCCCCGCTGACGATCTGGGTGGGCGCGGCCTTCGTGCAGGGTGGCATTGGCTACCTGCAGTACTTCAGCGGGGTGCCCGAGGGGCTGGTCTTTGCCCATGTCGCCGGGGCGACGGCGTTGTGGGCGGCCACGGTGTGGATGGTCGAGGCGCAATGGACCGATCGGCCCGAGCCAGCCGACCCTATGTCTGGCCAGTCAGCCGCCCAGTCAGCCGAGGAGCCCCTGGGTGAACTCGGCGGACTTGTTGATCACGGTTGAGAAGAACCCGCCGACATCGGAGAGGAACTCGCCGAACGCGACGGCGCTTCCAGACGGGTTGCTCCAAAACGAGATGATGAGGAACATCACCACGATGGTGCTCCCGAACTTCCTGATGGTGACGACAGACACGATTCGACCTCCAGGTCGACCGATTCGCCAGAACTCGGCGGTCGGCAATACGGGTGCCCGCCCGTTGGCAAGCATAGCTGGTCACGCTCAGCGACGCAATGACCCCCTCGCGTGATCGATTTCACCCGTTCGGGTGAAGCGGGCGAGACCCTCGATGCAGGCGCGGAACTCCTCCATGGTGGAGTCGATGATTTCGGCGACGGGACGGACGGCATCGATGCGCCCCGCAACCTGTCCGGTGAGCGCCAGCGAGGCTTCCATGTCACCGCCGAAGTACAGCTCCATCGCCGACCCGAACTCGCCCATCGGCACATGTTGCTCGCGTTCTAACCGCTCGCTCCGCTCGGTTCGCAAGGCGCGCAGACCGGGTTTCGAGAAGCGGTTGAGGAACACGGTGTCGGTCTCGGCAGCGTTGACGATGGCCGCTTTCCAGTTGTCGTGTACGGGTGATTCCGCGGCGCTGACCATCCGGGTGCCCATCTGCACGCCCTCGGCTCCCAGCGCGAACGCAGCCGCCATCGAGGGACCATCGGTGATTCCTCCGGCAGCGATGATCGGCACGTCGACGTGCGCCCGAACCAACGGCAACAGCACCATCGTCGCGACATCGCGCGGATTCTTGAACCCGCCGCCTTCCCCGCCTTCGACCACCAACCCGTCCACACAGGCGGCGACTGCTATGAGCGCCGCGGACAAAGTCGGCACCACGAGAAAGACCGTGAGACCCGCCGCTTTCAAAATCACACATTACATGGTTGGGTACACCCCGGAGTTTGTTAATAATCGGATACCCTGGTCC
>JANOKQ010000283.1:0-4250 GCA_031419375.1 Acidimicrobiaceae bacterium | reverse complement strand
CCCGCAACTCATCTGCGTTGGTAGGGGTCATGGATCCGCGCTCTCTGAACAACCGTCCGCCGGCAAGTCGGCGGAACATCCTGGCCAAGGTAGCCGCGCTACCAGAACCACAGCACCAGCACCAGCAGGCAACGGAGGTCTGGCTCACCCTGGCTCCGGAACGCGCGGGCCGCTCGTGCGGTTCGGCAGTTTCTTCACCGACCAATGTGATGGTCGATCCGGCTGTTCCGAACACCTGCGCCCACCGACTCACCATAGCCACCGCCCGACGCGGTCCGTTGTGACCGTTGCCCCTACGATCAGCGGCATGGAGCGCTTTGATGTCGTCGTTGTGGGCAGCGGTGCAGCGGGTCTCACGGCCGCTGTGATGGCTGCGGAGAGCGGTGCAACGGTCGGGCTGTTTGAGAAGTCCGATCTGTTCGGTGGCACCACGGCATGGTCGGGTGGGCAGTTGTGGATCCCGAACAATCCGCATATGCCCGACGTTGGCGTGGACGATGACCGCGACCGGGCGATCACCTACATCATGTCGCTCTCGCGCGGTTTGCTCGATCTCGAACTGGTCACGGCCTACGTTGACGCCGGCCCGGAGATGGTGAACCGTTTGGAGGCGATCGCACCGATCGAGTTCTACGCCGTTGGCGGCATGCCCGATTATCACCCCGAGTTCCCGGGGGGCAGCCCCGGCGGCGGCCGCACCCTCGAATGCCCGATCTTTCCGTTCGTCGAGTTGGGCGACTGGGAGCAGCAGGTCACTCCGTCGCCGTACTTCGCCAATCCACACATCACGATGAGCGAAACCCCGCTCGGCAAGGCGATCCCCGATCCCCCGGCGGCCGCCGAGCTCGACCGGCGGGCCGAACGCAACGAACGCGGCTGCGGCCAGGCGCTCGTCGGTCGGTTGCTCAAGGCGTGCCTGAACCTTGGGATAGAGCCGCGCCCGAGCCACGCGGCGAAAGAGTTGATTGTGGAAGATGGCGAGGTCGTCGGCGTGCGCTTCGCCACGTCTGACGGCATCGTGGAGATCGGTGCCGACCGCGGGGTCGTGCTCGCATCAGGTGGTTTCGAATGGGATGCCGACCTCTGCCGGGCGTTCTTGCGCGGACCGATGACCCACCCGGTTTCGGTCGCGACCAACACGGGTGACGGGCTACGGATGGCGATGCGCGTCGGCGCGATGCTGTCCACCATGCGCGAGGCGTGGTGGATCCCGGTCGCCTCGGTGCCTGTCGAGGAAAACCCGATGGGCCGGGTACTCATCAACGGCCAACGGACCTTGCCCCACTCGATCATGGTCAACCGGAAGGGCCACCGGTTCACCAACGAGGCGGCCAACTACAACGCGTTCGGCTCGGCGTTCCACGTCGACGATGTGTCCCGGTTCGAGTACGCCAACCTGCCCTGCTGGCTCGTGTTCGACCAGGAGTACGTCGACCGGTACGGCTTCCGGGTCGCCTCCGGCGTGGAGGCGCATGGGGTGCCGGCGTGGTTACCGCGTGCCGACACACCGCACGAGCTCGCGGCGATCCTTGGCATTGACGGCGATGGGATCACCGCCACGATCGAGCGTTGGAACGAGCAATGCGCAACCGGGAGCGACCCGGACTTCGGGCGCGGCAACAGCGCGTTCGACCGTTGGTGGGGCGACCCGCACCGCAAGGGCCGACCCGACGCCACCCTCGGCCCGCTCCAGCGCGGGCCGTTCTATGCGATCGAGATTCACAGCGGATGCCTCGGTACCAAGGGTGGCCCACAAGTCGACACGAACGCGCGGGTGCTCGATGTCGACGGTCATCCGATCGCCGGCCTCTACGCCGCCGGCAACGCGATGGGCTCGCCGCTCGGCATGACCTACGGTGGCCCCGGCGGCACCATCGGCCCCGCGATGGTGTTCGGCTACCTCGCTGGACTCCATGCCGCCGCACGCGCCGCCGCACCCCAGCCGCAACCCCAGCCGCAGCCGCAGACTCAGTACGCGCCGTAGGCGACTGGTCCACCGCGATGCGGAACGCGAATCTCGACGATGGTTACAGTGCGGCCCGCGTCCGCCACGATGAGGTGCTGCGAGGTTCGACAAGGTTTGACGAGGGAGATTTGCGTGAGCTCTGCTACGAGCGACCATTCCAGCCGTTGGTTCGCCGACTCGACTCCCGGCGAGCGCTTTCCCGCCTGGACTCGCGGTAACGCTGCCGACGTGTTCCCAGACCCGATCAGCCCGCTCGGCCAGAGCCTGGTGATGCGCCAGGGGATGAGCACCGGTTTGCGGGACGCCTACATCGCCCTCGGTGCGCTCGACTACGACGAGTTCGAAGATCCGTCACGGCCCGATCTGTTCATGGTGTTCGGCGGCTACGCGTACAACCCCCTGACGATGACCCGCGTTTTCGGGGCGCGCATGCCAGGCGCCACCCCGGAGATGATCGACAAGGCGTTCTTCGACGACCGCGACGACGTGCCGCCGCACGAAGAGCAGCCATGGCATGTCTCGGCCAAGCACGAGGCCCGGCTCGGCGAGTCGATGGCGTGGGCCATGTCGGCCCAGTCCATCCCCGAGCTCGACGCCGATCGACGGATGGCCCGCGCCCTGCGCGATCATCGGCCCGATCTCACACACCTGACCGACCCCGCGCTGCTGGCACGAGCCAGGTCGATGATCCCCCTGGTGCAGCAGACGTTCGAGAACGGGATGCGGGTCTCGACCCTTGCATCACTCGGCCCTGGCGCGCTGGGCGCCATCTGCGAAGGGTTGGGCGACCCGAGCCTGGCGATCCGGTTGCTGGCCGGCATCGAGGTCGACTCGGCGCTACCCGCCCATTCGATGTGGGAGCTCGGCCGGGTCGCTGCCGCATCCGATGAGATCAGTGCTGCGTTCGAAGCCGGTCCCGATGCCGTGCTCGCTCGCTTGCACGCCTCCACCAGCCCAGCTGCGCAGGCGTTCATCGAGCAATTCGACAGGTTCCTGTTCGACCACGGCGCTCGTGGCCAGAACGAGTACGATCCGATCTCGAAATCATGGGAGATCAAGCCCCGTATCGCGCTGGCCGCGATCGACCTGATGCGACGATCAGATGCGAGTCGAGCACCGGCTGTTCGCAACGCTGCCGCCGTCGCCGAACGTGATCGCATCGCTGCCGACATCCGCCGCCGGATCGCCGATGACGAAGCCACAGCCGGCCTGTTCGAGGCCGCGCTTCACTCGGCGCAGATGTTCCTTCGCGGACGCGAGCGCGGCAAGACAAACATCGTCACGGTCATCAACGAGGTGCGCGTGGCCCTCCACGAGTACGGCCGGCGGATGGTTGCAGCCGGCCTCATCGTGCAACCTGAGCAGCTCTTCATGCTGACCGACGATGAACTCGATCAGCTCCGACACGAGCCGGAGCCGTTCCGTCTCGTCATCGCCGAACGCTGGGCCGAGTATCGCAACCTGTTCGACTTCGAACCGGTGTTCATCGTCAACGGACGGGCACCTGCGCTCGCGGAGATGCGCCGCCGTCACACCACGCAGATCGCACAAGCGACGGCAGGTACGGTGCTCACCGGCGCTGCGGGCTCGGGCGGCATCGCGACGGGACGAGCCCGCGTCGTGCTTGACGCCGCCCATCCCGAGGGCCTCGAGCCCGGCGACGTGCTGATCGCTCCGCAGACCGATCCGTCATGGGTGCCGCTGTTCGTCCCCGCCGCCGCCGTCGTGGTCAACGTGGGGGCCATGGGCAGTCACGCCATGATCGTGTCGCGCGAGCTCGGTATCCCGTGCGTCGTGTCGATCACCGATGCCACGGAGATGATCCCCGACGGCGCAACGATCACCGTCGACGGCACCGCAGGCACCGTCACCATTCACTGACCGCGGCGCCGTCCGATTCGAGGAGAGCTCGAGCACGTCGCTCGATCGCTGAGAATCCATACTGTTCCGCAGCGACCAAGGCGTCCTCGAGCAGACCGAGGCCCCGTGCCGGATCAGTGCCGGGGCGACTGTCGAGCAGCGTCGAACCCCACTGCGACTCGCACAGCGCGATCCAGTACGGCGACGGGAAGTTCTGACGATACGCAGCGAGGGTCTCACTGAAGTGTCGCTCGCGGGCATCGATGTCGCCGATCACGTCGGCGAGCAGCGCCAGCGAATGGGAGATGCGGCCATGAACGGCGACGATCGAGTACGCCATCTGGTGACCCCACGGCTCGAGGAGGGCGTACAGGCTGCGCGCGGCACCAACGTGGCGGAAACGGAACGCCGAGTCGACGAACGA
>JANOKQ010000282.1:0-3683 GCA_031419375.1 Acidimicrobiaceae bacterium | reverse complement strand
CCCCGTCGGTGCCGACGCGTGCAACGAATGGTGCGACAGTTTGTCTTAAATGCCACCATTGGGGTGAATGTCCGTACAAGCGGTCGCCAGCTGTCGCCTCATCGTGCGAAAGGTCCGATGCATGAACTTCGGCGCATACCAACGGGGCCACTTCATGTGGATCCGGGCATGCCAGCGCAGGACCGGCGCGATGGCCGGGGGAGTAACCCGTAGCTGTCAGTCCTGGTACTCGAGCTGACCGCGGATGGCTCCACCGGGGAACTCGGCGTTGTGCACGTTCACGTAGTAGTTCTCCGGATTGGCCAGGATCTCCGCGACGGTAGTCAGCTGGGCCCCACTTGCGTCAACGGCGAACTTGCCGGCCTCGCCTTCGGTGAGGCAATCGGCCGCATTCCCGTCACCGGGTGCGGCGAGGTTCACCACGACCGGGCCATTGACTCCCTCGGCTGCCTCGTGGATGTGGGCTGCGGCCGCCATCGCGATCTTCTCGACGGTGAGCACGTAGCACAGCGTCTTCGTATCACCATCGATCCCGAACACGTAGGCCTCGCCCTTGCCATTGGGATCGCCGACGTTGCGTGAGTTGGTCGCGCCAGTCGCGACCTCGTTCCTTCCCTTGAGTTCGGCTTCGAGCAGGGTGTTCTCGTGGCCTGCCGACGCCATGGTCGCTGCCCCGGCGATCGCCGCGGCGAGCACACCCGCACCGGCCAACGCACCAATCCTCGTTCGCTTGTTCATGATGTTCATCCCTTCTTCCGGCGCAGCCGACGCTGCGCTCGGCTGGATTTCGGAACCGATGGTTGGGTCGGATTGGTGGATCGGCAAGGAATCCGCAAAATGTTGCATCGACGAACGTCGAGAGCGTTTGAAAGATCGTGAACCGCCGGCACACCAATCGCGACAGATACTGCGTGACCTCTGGTGCTGGGACGAGTCGAGGATGACAATGCACCTCGTGGAACGCACCGATGCGGAACTGTTGGCCGGCATGGCCAATGGCGACCGTGGCGCGCTGACCGAGTTCCACCACCGCCACGCCTCCTGGGTGAACGCCCGTCTGCGCCGTCGTTGCGCCGATCCCGACATCGTGGCCGACGCGCTGCAGGACACGTTCCTGGCCGCGTGGCGCGGTGCCGCCCGCTGGGACGGGCGGGGCGATCCGGCGGCATGGCTGTGGGGGATTGCGATCAGGCGCCTCATCGGTGTGTTCCGCAAGCGTCGTCACTGGTCCACGGTTGGGCGGTTCGACGATGTCGCCGACCTCACCGTGGCCGCCGACGACCAACTGCTGCTCGGGGTCGAACATGGCGACCTCGCCGGTGCCCTTGGCCGGCTCTCTCCCGAACTGCGCGCCGTCGTCCAAGCGACGGTCATCGACGGGCTGACCACCCGCGAAGCCGCTCAGCTACTGGGCATCCCGTCGGGCACGGTGAAGACCCGCATGATGCGGGCCAAGGTCCAACTCAGAGGAGCACTTGCATGACCACCTGGCACGCGCCGCACGACCTGCTCGTGCGATTCGCAACTCGGCCCGAAAGCATCGATCACGTCGCCGCGACATCGGTTGAAACCCACCTTCTGGGCTGCGCCGATTGCCGATGCGTGATCACCGAACACACCGACAGCGAATGGTTGAAACAGTCGTGGCTCGCCGTGGCCGATGTCGTCGACCGCCCGAAGCGGACCGTTGCGGAGCGGGCGCTCGGCTGGTTCGTAGGCAGCAGCATCGCCCGTGTGGTGGCGGCGACGCGTTCGCTGCGATGGGCATGGGTAGCGGCGATCGTGTTGATCTCGGCCGTCCTCGTGGTCGCTGCTCGCGACGTCGGCTCCGCTGCTCCGTTCCTGCTCGTCGCGCCCGTGCTGCCGCTGCTCGGCGTGGGCCTCACGTTTCACCCGGTCCCCGATCCGGCCGGCGAAGCCGCGCTCGCCTGCCCGATGCACGGTGCCGGTGTTGTGCTGTACCGCGCCCTCGCGGTGCTGCTCACCACCGTCGCCGTGATGGCACCTGCGGTTGCCTTGTTGCCACAGGTCGGTTGGTGGGCCATTGCCTGGCTTGTGCCGGCGCTTGCCCTGACCGCATTGGCCGTGGGATTGTGCACCTGGCTGACCCCGGGCACAGCGGTCGGCCTCGTGACCGTCGCCTGGCTTGCCACCGTGTATGTCACGGCGGTCCGCTCGCTCGGTGACAGCCGTAGCGACGAGCGGGCATTGGAGTTGTTCTTCGATCCCGGGGCCCAACTCGCGTGGTTCGCGGTCGTCATGTTCGCTTCGCTGGCGGTGGCGATGCGCCGTCAACACCTCACGATGCTGGAGGCACGATGAGTCCCACCATTCAGGTCCAAGCCGTGTCGAAGCGCTATGGAAGTACCGTCGCGCTCGACGATGTGACGATCTCGCTCACCCAGGGCGTGACCGGGTTGCTCGGCCCGAACGGTGCCGGCAAGACCACGTTGATGCGCTGCATCGCCACGGTGCTCGCGCCCGACTCGGGGTCGCTGCGCGTCCTCGGCCACGACACGGCAACGGGTGATGGCCGGTTGCAGATCCGCCGTCAGCTCGGCTACCTGCCGCAGGAACCCGGCTACCACACCGGTTTCACCGCGTTCGAGTTCGTCGACTACGTCGCGATCTTGAAGGAGTGGGCCGACCGACGCGCTCGCCACGATGAGGTGCGCCGCGTACTCGCGCTCGTGGGCCTGGAGTCGGTGATGAACAAACGGATCAGGCAACTGTCGGGTGGCATGCGTCGCCGTGTCGGCATCGCCCAAGCATTGATCGGTTCGCCCGATCTGCTCGTGCTCGACGAGCCGACTGCCGGGCTCGACCCGGAGCAACGCCTGCGGTTCCGCGAGCTGTTGGGCTCGCAGAGCAGCCGCGCCGCGGTGCTGCTGTCGACACACCAGACCGACGATGTCGCCGCGCTGTGCCAACGCGTGGTGGTGTTGTTCGACGGCCGGGTGCGCTTCAACGGCACGCCCGCCGGACTCGCCGCGCTGGCGACCGACCGGGTGTGGATCGCAGCCGATCGCGATCCATCGGCAGATCTTGCGTGGGTCACCTCCGATGGGCACGTGCGCCACATCGGCTGCCCGCCTCGCGGATCGCAACTCGTCGCACCCACCGTCGAAGACGGCTACCTCACCCTGGTCGGGGCGTCCTCGACAGCGGCGGTGGTGTGATGGGTAAGGTGACGCAGGTCGTTCTGGTGATCGCCGGTGTGTTCCTGGCCTCGCTCGTGCTCTTCGGCGGATCCGCGGGGCGACCGTTCGGATTGGTCGTTACGTTGGGCCCGATCGCTGTTGTCGGCGGCATCTGGTTGCTCTTGTTCAGGCGGACCGGTCGCACCGTCGAGCTCGGTTGGGGCGGCCGCTCCCCGTCGACCATAGCGACGACGGCATCGCATCCGACCGCCGCCGCGATTGCCACGCCCGGGGCTGTGCGACCGCCGGCGACCCCAACCGCGGTTGCAGTCGCGCTCGGCCGGTTCGAGGCGCGCAAGCACGCCTCCAGTACATGGTTCGCCGTGGCCATCGTGCTCATGGTGTTGACCACCGTGTTGTTCGGATGGGTGTGGGTGCCCGACGGTCAGCATTGGCGTCTCGGCCTCGTGCTGATGCCGATCATGGCGTACCCGATGATCGGAATGGCTGTGTGTGCAGCCCACGGCTCGGTCACCCGCGCCC
>JANOKQ010000281.1:0-3610 GCA_031419375.1 Acidimicrobiaceae bacterium | reverse complement strand
AACGCTTTGTTGGAGCTGACGATCACGCTGGCCCGCTCATATCTGGATGAGACCAGTTGGAAGAACAAGTTGGCGGCCTCGCCTTGGAACGGGATGTAGCCGACTTCATCGATCTATGCCGAAGTCGGCATAGATCGATCTATGCCGACATGGTGACTATGCCGCCGGAGCGTCGAGTGCATCACGTATGGCCTGGTCAGTGATGGTTTGGCGGGCAGGCACCAGGTGAAAGTGTCGGCATAGTTACAGGCTCTCCAGGAAGGTGAGGAGCTTGTCGGTTGGCTGGTATCGGCCTGGCGGGCTGGAGGCCGGGGTAGTGAGATCGAGGGCGTGTTGCTTCATGGTCATGTCGGCGTGGAGGTAGGTTTGGGTTGAACGGAGGTCGGTGTGTCCGAGCCATAACGCGATGACGGCAGTGTCGACCCCGGCGTGAAGAAGGGTCATGGCGCAGCTATGACGTAGGACGTGGGGGTGGATCTTGTCTGCGTTCAGCGTCGGGCAGGCTGCTGCGGCGGTGACGGCGTGTTTGTGAACGACACGTTCGATGGCGTCGCTCGTCAATCGGCGCCCGGTGCGGGTGGGGAACAGCGGCTCATCGCGTTGCCCTGCTCGTTCGGTGAGCCAGACGCGTAGGACTGCCTCGGTTGGGGCGGTGAGTGGAACGGCGCGATGTTTGCGGCCTTTGCCTAGGCAACGAACGTTCGCTCCGGTGCCGAGGGTGATGTCACCGCAATCGAGGCCGGTGAGTTCTGACACGCGAAGTCCGGTCTGCACCGTGAGCAGGAGTAACGCCCGGTCGCGTCGGCCTTCCCATCGGCTTCGGTCGGGCGCGTCGATGAGGGCATCGATCTCGGTGGCGGTGAGGAACGACACGATTGGCTTGTCGAATCGTTTCGGTGGGATCGCGAGCACGTGTTGGATGATGTCGGCGTGTTCGGGGTGACGCAGCGACGCATACGCGAACAGGGAACGGATCGCTGTCAATCGCAGATTGCGGGTTCTTGGGCTGTTGTGGCGTTCGGTTTCGAGGTGGTCCAAGAACGCGCTGATCGTCTCGGTGTTGAGGTCTGCCCAGTCGAGTTGGCACGGTGATTTGCCGCTCCGCTCGTGCACGAACACGACGAGGAGGCGGAGCGAGTCTCGATAGACGGCAACGGTCTGCGGGCTGGCGAGGCGCTGGCGGGCGAGCCGGTCAGTGAAGAAGCTTTGCATCGTGGGGGCGATCAGGGTCATCGGGAAATCACCCCTCGGGCTAGTTCCAGACGGCCAGCAGCAAGACCGAGTAACTCGGGTGCGGCGGACAAATACCAGTAGGTCGAGCGCGGGTCGCGGTGGCCGAGATAGGTCGATAGCGACGGGAGGCGAAGCTCGACGTTCTCGCCCGCGCGATACCAGTCGAGCAGGGTCCGGACAGCGAAACTATGTCTCAGGTCATGAATTCGCGGACGGACGTCGAACCCGGCGCCGACGTCGGCTGTTTCGCAGAGGACCCGGAACACCTGCTGAACGACGGGGTAGCTGGTCCTGGTGCCGCGCAGCGACACGAAGAAACTGGGTGTCGCGGGTTTGGGTCGTGTCCGGTTCCTGATCGTCGCGTAGGCGTCGAGCGCGGCCAGGGTGCTGGCGTGCACCGGGATTTGGCGGGTCTTGCCGAACTTGGATTGGCGGATCAACAGCACACCTTCGACCCAGTCGATGTCGGCCCGGTCAAGGCGGATCGCTTCGCCGACACGCATCCCTGTGACGGCGAGCAAACCGAGCAGCGTTTCGTGCGTGGCCGCCGCGAACGGAAAGCGGATCGCTCGCGCCTGCGCTATCAGCGCGGCGATATCGGCAGGGCTGTAGATGAACGGTGGCCGCCACCGCTGCCTGCTCGGCAGCAGCCCGAGAGGAGGGATTTCGGTGCGCGCATCAAGGCTCGCCATATGACGTGCGAAACCTCGGGCGATCATCATTCGCCGTGACCCCGAACTACTCGCCGGGTCGGTGCTGGTTTGCTGAGACCACGCCAACGCCGTCTCGATCGTCACGGTCGGCACACCAGCCGCGTCAAGGTACGCGACAAAGCGTGGCAACAGACGATGTGCTTCAGCGAGATCATGACCAAGACAGCGGCGCAGGCGCAGGTAGTCATCAGCACGGTCGGACAGGGCGCTCATCGTGACGCTCCCGGCCACGGCTGAACGACCCCTCGCAGGGTGCCGAGATCAACTTTGGCGTAGATCGCGGTCGTGGCAAGATCCCGATGGCGCAGCACCTGAGACACCTCGACCAGGGTGGCGCCTTGGCGCAGCATCTCGGTCGCTAACGCATGTCGCAGACGGTGCGCGCCCACGCGTGGCACACCGACACGTTCACATGCCCGGCGCGTCACGTCGCTCACCAGATCAGCCCGGATCGCCCGCCGCGGCGCTTTGACGGCCAGGAACACCTCACGGATCGTCGTGACCGGCCGAGCGTCACAAAGGTAAGCGCTGAGCGCTTCGCCAACGTCACACGGCAACGGCAACCGATCCCGACGGCGGGCCTTGCCACGCACCACCATCTCCCCAGCCCGCCAATCAAGATCGCCGAGTTCGAGGCGTGCCACCTCGATAGATCGAAGACCGAGACGGGCAACCAGCATCAAGATCGCATAGTCCCGGATGCCGTCCGAGGAGCTGCGGTCGCAACCGGCAAGGAGCCGGTTCACGTCCGACCGCGCAAGACCCACAGGCAGGGTCGTGTCATGCCACCCAGCGACCGGAGGAACCGCAGTGGCCAACGCCCGCACCGTGTGGCCCTTCAAATATAGGAACTTGAGCAGCGACCGCAGCTCAGCGACCCGGCCTTTCGCCGCGCCGACGCTCACCCGCCCCGTTTCCGCGACGAGGAACGCGACGACGTCGGTTCCGGCGAGGTCCTCGACGAAACTACGGCCCGAAACTGCTGCACGCTGTTCAAGGAACCGGCGGGCCAGATTCTCGTAACGCAACACGGTCGCCGGTGCGAGCCCCCGCTCGCCGACAAGCCAACCGGCGTAGTCAGCAACCAGCTGGCCGACCGCCGTCAACGGCGCTGGTGGCTCAGCGACCAACACGCCTACGCTGGTGAGGTATCTGAGGAGCGGCGCGAAGCTGCGCACACTCGGCACCTGGCGACGCCCTCTGTCTCGGCACGCCAAGCGGAACCGTTCGATCACCGCCGTCGTCACGAGCGACACGTCGATGTCCTCGACCGCCAACCACCAGCCGAGACCGCCGGCGATCTTCAACTCGCCCCGAACCGTTCCCGGCGTGTAACCCAACGCCAACAACCACGCCGCGAAACCGCCAATATGCGGACCCATCCGGCCAGGCTTCCTTCTCGTCCCCGACATCACAGCACCTCCTCTGTCGGGCACCGTGCACCGACAGCACAGAACTGTTGCTGGCCCTGTAACTATGCCGACACTTTCACCTGGTGCCTGCCCGCCAAACCATCACTGACCAGGCCATACGTGATGCACTCGACGCTCCGGCGGCATAGTCACCATGTCGGCATAGATCGATCTATGCCGAAGTCGGCATAGATCGATGAAGTGGGATATCTTCCGCTCCCCGCCGAAGCCGCCGCAGCCCTATTCCAAGTT
>JANOKQ010000280.1:0-4120 GCA_031419375.1 Acidimicrobiaceae bacterium | reverse complement strand
CCGGCGGTTTGATCGGCGAGGCGGATCTGTTCGGCGAGGCGGTTCAGTTCTTGTTCGATGATCGTGCCGCCGATCGCATCGAACACCCCATCGAGGATGAGGATGTCGTCGATCGTGCGTGAGGCATCCAACCGCGAATCGACAGGAGCGCTGGCGTCAGCTGTACCGAAGTCGGCGGTCGAGTCATCGGTTGCTGGGCCAGTGCCGTCGTTCGGGTCGTCGTTCGGGTCGTCGGCTTTGGGGTCGTTCCCCGGCCTTGAGTCGGCGCGATGTTGGTCGCTGAGTTCTTCGTCGGTTTGGTTGGCCCAGTAGCGGACGGCCCGTGCTCCATCAGCGAACGACAGCCTGACGCATTGGTTGACGAGGATTGCTTCGTCGCGTTCGAACAGCGCCCGCCGTTTGGGGGTGTTGACGTGGGCGAGGAGATCAAGGTGGTCGGTGCTGAGCCGGCCTTCGACGACGGCGGTGCGTGTGAGTGGGAGGTGGCCGATGCGTCGTGCTCGGCGGAGCTCCTCGCTCGTCGAGCGAACGGAGGCGCGGGTTTCGCGGGCGAGCCGGTTGGCCGCGCTGCGGGATCCGTCTGTTTGCCATATCCGGCGGGTGTCCCACTCGGCGAGTAGCTCGGCGGCAGCGACCGATAGCCGCGATCGCTCGGCCTGCACACGCGCGACAAGGTGGTGCAGGGTTGCATCGTCGAGGGATCCCGGATCGAGGTCCAACATTTGGGATGTGGCATCGTGCAGCGGCACATGTCGCTCCGCCGACCACTGGGATGCGACCACCGCGCTGAACATGATTCGATCATCGCATGGGGGTGTCACAGAGTTATCGGGATCCGGCCCACCGCCAACTCCACCGACAACGGACCAACCCGAGGTCGCCTCCTATCGGTACGGGGTCGCCGACTACCTGCTCCGGTGGCCCCACTGGACCCCCGAACCGAACCTCGCGCTCGGAGGTCATCCGGGCCCGTCGACAGCCGACGATTCGACGTCGGATGGTGCCGTGACGGCCGCGACAATCTTCGACCGGCTGAACTGGTCTGAAGCGACCGGTGCCGCCACGGCAGCAGATCAGTGCAGCCAACGGGAGATGGATTCGATCACGCAGGCCGGTTTGCTGGCACCCTCCACCTCGATCGTGATCGTCATCGTGGTTTGCAGCCCGCCTGGTACGTCGGCGACGTCGGTGAGCTCGGCACCCCCACGGACCCGCGAGCCGACCGGCACTGGCGCGGGGAAACGCACACGGTTGGTGCCGTAGTTGACTCCGGCGGCGAAGCCGGTGACCTCGAGGATCTGCGGCAGGAACAGGTTGGACAGCGACAGCGTGAGGTAGCCGTGGGCGATCGGCGCGCCGAACGGGCCGGCAGCGGCGCGCTCTGGATCGACGTGGATCCACTGGTGGTCGCCTGTCGCTTCGGCGAAGGCGTCGATGCGCTGCTGGTCGATCAGCAACCAGTCGCTGTAGCCGAGGTGCCGCCCGAGCGCGGCGCGTACCTCGTCGGGACCGTCGAGCACGCTGGCGGCCACGCTCACCCCCCCAACCGGGCGAGCACCGCTTCGGCTTCGGCGATGATCCGATCGATGAGTTCGTGGCATGACGGCAGGTCGTCGATCACTCCGACCACCTGGCCGCTGGCCATCACCCCGCTGGCGGTGTTGCCGTCGACGAGCGCAGCTTTCAGCAGCATCGGGGTGTTCGCCGCCATCAGCATCTGCGCGTAGCTGAGGTTGCCGGCAGCGCGCATTGCCATTCCCTCGCGCCACATCTGACGCAGTGTCAGCCCGGTCATCTTCTTGAACCGGTTGGCGTTCAGCACAGCCCGCGCCAGCGACAGCACCTTGCCGCGGCTCGATTCGAGTTGGTCGATGAGGTCGGTGTTGAGCACCCGGTGCGGCACCCCGTCGACCTGCTTGGTGACCGTGGTGTCGGCGACACCTTTGGCGAGGTAGAAGTCCTTCACCGACTGCGGTACCGCCGAATCGCTGGTGAGCAGGAACCGCGTGCCCATGGCGATGCCATCGGCACCGTAGGCCAGCGCGGCCACGAGGCCGCGACCGTCGAAGAACCCGCCGGCGGCGATGACCGGCACCCGGCCCTGCACGGCGTCGACCACTTGCGGCAACAGGATGCTGGTGGGCACCGACCCGGTGTGGCCGCCGCCCTCGCCACCTTGCACGAGCACCGCGTCGACACCCCACTGCAGTACTTTCTCGGCGTGGCGCTTCGCCCCGATCGAGGGGACGACGAGCACACCGCCATCGTGCAGACGCGAGATCAGCGCCTCCTTCGGCCCCTGGGCGAACGACGCGATGCGCACGCCCTGGTCGACGAGCAGCGCGACCCGGTCGTCGACGTCGTGCGCGTCGGCGCGCAGGTTCACCCCGAACGGCCGGTCGGTGCGTGAGCGGACCTCGGCCACCGCTGCTCGCAGCTGGGCGAAATCCATCGTTGCGCTGGCGAGGATGCCGAGCGCACCGGCGTTGGCCGTTGCCGCAACCAACCGTGGACCGGCCACCCAGCCCATCCCGGTTTGCACGATGGGCACCGTCACGCCGAACAGGTCGCACACGCTCGTGTGCAGGGTGGCGTGCATCGCTACTGCGGATCCGGGACTTCGCGCAGGCGCAGTCCCCGCGGATCGAGCCGGTTGATCGCCTGCAACTCGTCGTTGGAGGGGGCGCGGCTGGTCGGCACGTCGGCGGGGAGCACGAGATCGAACCCGGTCGCTGCGACCACGTCGGCGACCGACACACCGGGGTGCACGCTGCGCAGTCGCATCCGCCGCTCGTTGCACTCGAAGTCGAGCACCGCAAGGTTGGTCACCACCCGCCGCAGATCGTGATGGGCCTGCACCCACTCACCGAGCGCCGCTGCCCGGTCGTAGCCGATGCCGCTGACCATGTCGATCATCGCGGTGAACACCGCCGTTGTGTGCTTGGGGATCCAGAAGCTCGTTGCGTGATTGATGGTGTTGCCGGGACCGCCGCGCACGCCGAGCAGCTGTGCCTTCGGCTTCGCCCACGGCCCGATGTTGGCGATGTTGGTGTTGCCCCGCGCGTCGATCTGCGATGCGCCCATCATCACGTGCCGACGGCCACCCCAGAGCGTGTCGAACACTGTGCGGAAGGGGATCCAGCCCTCGACCATTTTGTCGGTTCCGCCGATCGGCAGTTCGTTGCCGACGAAGAAGGCTTCGCCGTCGCTGACCATCAGGTCGGGTTCGAACGTGCTGCGCGCCAGCCGTGCCCCGAGCATCGGGATCGTGCCCATCCCCGAGGCGAAGATCTCGCCGTCACCACGAAACGCCTCGGCTGCGGCAACCACGACGATGTCGGCCAGCGGTGTCATTGTGCTGCGCTCCACTCGGCAACTGCGGCCTGGTACTGACCCTCGTCGCCGCCGAGGAACTGCTCGGTGAACGCTGCCCACCGGTCGGCATCGGTGGCCGCAGTCGCGTAGTGCTTCTGGAATGCCTCGTCGCGTTCGTAGTCGGGCTGGCAGTTGGTGAAGTGGGCGCCGTTGGGTGCTTCGATCACGCCGTCGACCATCGAACGGTTGATCCGCAAGGTGTGGAACGTCCCTTCATCGAGCAGCGACTCAGTCGCGATCACGCGTTCGCACGACACGAAGCGGCGGCCCGGTTCGCATGCGCCGAGGAACAGATCGTCGAAGTACAGATCGGGGCCGAGGAACTGGGCGTTGCCTGATTGGTCGGACCGGTTGAGGTGCACGAATGCAGCGTCGAGGCGGATCGCCGGAACCGCCAGCAGCTCCTCGCCGTCGGCGTACGGCGAGCGGACTGTGCGCAGCGACGGGTTGACATCGACAACCCCAGATCCGAGGCCGGCCCGGGTCGGCAGGAACGGCAGGCGCAACGAGCCGGCGTACAGCGCCCACTGCAACATGCCCTCGTCGTACTCGACGCACTCGGCGATGGTGCCGTTTTGGCGGGCGGCGCGGAAGTGCGGTTCGAGCGGGATCGAATCGAGCGAGACGAACCCGTAGACCAGCTTGCGGATCTTGGCCGCCGCAGCGTGCAGCCCGACATGGGGGCCACCGTAGGAGACGACGGTGTGGTGGGTGAGCGGGCTGCGCAGCAACGCCCGCACGAGCG
>JANOKQ010000279.1:0-10721 GCA_031419375.1 Acidimicrobiaceae bacterium | reverse complement strand
AAGGTCGGCACAACCGGCTACTGCATGGGCGGTGGACTCTCGCTCACCGCGGCGGCGCACCATCCCGACCGGATCGTCGCCGCAGCGTCGTTCCACGGTGGACGGCTGGCCACCGATGCACCCGACAGCCCCCACCACGTGATCGGGCGGATCACCGGGCGGGTGTACGTGGCGGGAGCGCATCACGACGATTCCTTTCCACCGGAGCAGGCGGAACTGCTCGGCGCGGCCCTCACCGACGGCGGTGTCGACCACACGATCGAGATCTATCCCGCTCTGCATGGCTTCGCCGTGCCCGACAACCCGACCTTCGACCCCGATGCAGCAGCCCGTCACTGGCGTGCCCTCGGCGACCTGTACGGCGCGATGCTCACGAGCTGACCCGTTCCGGTAGGGACAACTGCCCCCAGACTCGTGACGGAAGGCCCTACTCGGCGCACCTGGTCCGGTCGACAATGAAGCAATCGGTTCGTATCCCATCGCCTCCTTCGGCCCGGCGCGAGTAGCAGCGCACGCACGGGTGCTCGCAGTCTTCGACGGCACCGCTGCGTCAGCGGCAGGATTGATGTGGGCCGCCGAGGAGGCGTACGCGCGTTGTGCTTCGCTCGTGATCAGCACCGAATTGCCGCCATCCACAGGCCAGGTCGGTGGCCGCTGCCTCGACCGACTTGATGGGCCATCGCAGGCGGTGACCGGGCTACGGGCGCGCTATCCGAGCCTTGTCGTCGAGACGCTTGCGACAGGCCTTGATCTGCGCCTCGCGATCGTTGCGGCAGCCGCTCGTGCCGACCTGCTTGTCTTTGGCCACGCGCAACACGAGTCGTCCCACGACCTCTTGATGAGCTCGATCCTGCGGACCTCGGCGCGCAGCAGTCCATGCCCGACGATTGTGGTGCGCGGGTCGCGAGTCGGCCCGATGCGCCGGATCGTGGTTGGCGTCGACGGATCGAGCGCGGCCGCTGCAGCGCTCAGCCTGGCGTGCGATGAGGCAGTCCTGCACGATGCGCAGCTCTCGGTTGTTCATGTGCGAGAACGCGAGTTCGCGTGGGCTCACGCGCAGTCCGTGCTCGACATGGCGGTCAACGAATGCCGCGACCGAACGATGCGGACCGTCACGGGCGCGCTCGCATCCGGGCCTGCCTGGTCGGCGCTGGCCGAGGCAAGTCGGTACGCGAACCTCGTGTGCGTCGGCTCGCGCGGACGGAGCGGGTTCAAGACTGCGGTGTTCGGATCGGTCGCACTGCGCGTGGCCGAACACGCTGACTGTCCCGTTGCCATTACCCATCCCCGCGCGACCGGGCACTGACCGGAGCAGGCATGGGACTTTGGTCCCGACAACAAGGGCCGAGCAGCCCTGTTGGCCGTCCTGTTCGGAGCAGACGATGGACGTATGAAAAATGATGACCGTTCGGTACTGGGTTGGTGCGCATTCGCTGTGGCGATCGCTGCGTTAGGTGTCGGGTTGTTCGCCTTGGGCGACGTCGGCGCAGCGGCAAACGGCGGGTCGGCCCCCGCGACAACAGTGGTCGAGGTGTCGTTCGACGAATGGTCCTTCACGCCGGAGATGATCGAGGTGCCGGGCGGGCCGACGGTTCTGCGGATCACCAATGCGGGCACGGTCGCCCACAACCTCACCGTCGCGTCGCTTGGCGTCAAGACGGCCGACGTCGCGCCCGGCGAGACGGTCGACCTCGACCTCGGAAGTCCTGAGGACGGCATCCACGAGGTGCTGTGCGAGATCGCCGGCCACGCGGCCAGCGGTATGACCGGGATGCTGATGGTCGGCGCGTCAGCGTCGGGCGACCACGCCGGTTCGGCCGCAGCACCGATGGACTGGCGGGAGATGGACCGCATGATGGAGGAGGTCGCGCTCGCCTTCCCGGCGAAGACCGAGGGGCGCGGCGGGGACCGGATGGAACCGACCTCGGTCGACGCAGATGGCACCAAGGTGTTCGATATCGTCGCCGACAACGTCAAGTGGGAGGTGGAGCCGGGCGTGTTCGTGGACGCGATGGCCTACAACGGCGTCGTCCCGGCACCCGAGATCCACCTCGAAGTCGGCGACCGGATCCGCCTCAACCTGACCAACATGATGGACGAATCGACGTCGATCCACTTCCATGGGATCCGGGTGCCCAACGAGATGGACGGTGTCGATCCGTACACGCAACCGCCAGTGCCCCCGGGGGGATCGTTCGTATACGAGTTCGACGCAGTTGAGCCGGCAGTCGGTATCTACCACTCGCACCACAACGCCCAGGTCCAGGTGCCGAACGGGTTGTTCGGTGTCTTCACCATCGGTGAGATGCCGATTCCGGAGAAGCTGAAAGAACGCGGCTACACGCAGATCGACAAGACCGTCAACATGGTGCTCAACGACGCCGGGACGATCGGCCTGACGTTGAACGGTAAGAGCTTCCCGGCGACCGAGCCATACACCCTGCGTGTCGGCGAGGTGATGATGGTCCACTACCTCAACGAGGGGGAGATGGCCCATCCGATGCACCTGCATCAGCCCGCCGGCTGGGTGATCGCCAAGGACGGCATCCCGCTCGATGAGCCGATGCCGAGCGACACGGTCAACGTCGCTCCCGGTGAGAGATACACCGTGCTCTACAAGGCGATCGACCCCGGTGTGTGGGCGTGGCACTGCCACATCCTCTCCCACGCCGAGTCGTCCAAGGGGATGTTCGGCATGGTCACCGCACTGATCGTGGAGGCATGACGATGAGCGTCGACCGGATTCAGATGCAGCGTTGGGAGTGCTTCCAACTGTTGGAGACCGAGCAGATCGGCCGGGTGTGCATCGTCGAGCACGGCTACCCGATCGCGCTGCCCGTCAACTACCGGCTGATCGGAACCGGCGACGAGCGCCAGGTAGTGATCCGTACTGGTCCGGACACGCTGGTCGGGCGGTATTCCGGCCCCGGCTCGCTCGAGGTCGACCACATCGACATGGTTGCCCAGGAGGCCTGGAGTGTGATCGTCTCCGGACGTCTCCGACACGAACCTGGTGCCCACGGCCTGCCCGACCCGCACCCGTGGATCGACAACCGACATCACTGGATGCTGCTGTCGTCGGCAGCGGTGACGGGACGCCGATTCACCGGCACCACCCGAAGTGACGACGGATTCGCGGTCGAGTGGGAGTTGCGGCCGGAGTGAACGGCGTTTCGCTCCGCTGACGGCTCGCCTGCAGCGCGTCAAGGTGCCGTAGCCTTCACGGCGTGACGGCTGTCGAGGTAGAGGCAACTCCAGCGCAGCTTCGATCGAGCCGCGAGTACCGCGCCTTTCTCGGCCTCGCCATGGCATCGGCAGCAATCTCGATCGACCTGCTGCTACCCGCGTTTTCGGAGATCCGTCGGGACTTCGGCTTGCCCAGCGATTCGCCGGCCACCGCGGGGCTGATCACGATGTTCTTCATCGGCATGGGTCTCGGTCCGCTGCCGTTCGGACTGTTCGCCGATCGCTTTGGCCGGCGGCGCACCCTGTTGGTGGCGTGCGCGTTGTTCGTGATCGGTGCATTGGCCTGCACGCTTGCGCCCTCGCTGGTACTGATGAAGGCCGCCCGGTTCGTGTGGGGTTTCGCGTCCGCTGGATTGCGAGTCGGCGCGACAGCGATGATCCGCGACCGCCATCACGGAGCTTCGATGGCGCGCGAGATGGCGTTCGCAATGACTGTGTTCATGCTTGTGCCGATCTTCGCTCCGCTGTTCGGTGCCGGCCTGATCCGGGTGGTGCCGTGGCGTGGGGTGTTCGTCACCTGCGCGCTGTTCGGGGTGGTGCTCGCCGCATGGTCCACCCGGATCGGTGAAACGTTGCCCGTCAGTCGTCGCCAACCCTTCGATGTTCGCCAGGTGCGGGTGGCAGCGGTGGCGATCGGGCGCAGCCGCCCAGCGCTCATCTACACCCTGGCGATGATCCCGCTGTTCGGTGTGTTCAGCTCGTACCTCGCCTCGTCGGAACGGGTGATCGGCAATGTGTTCGACCGAGAATCGTGGTTCCCGTTCGTGTTCGGCGCCACCGCGGTGATGATGGGAATCGGTTCGCTCGTCTCGGGACGCCACGTGCAACGCGTCGGCCTCGAACGGCTGATCCGGGGCGCGCTCGTGGTCTACACGCTCGCCACGATTGCTGCCTGGCTGATCTCGCGCGCCGCCGACGGCCGGCCGAACTTCTGGGTGTTCTTCGCTGCTTTCAGCGTGGTGTTGGTCTGCCACAACCTGTTGATCCCCAACATGAACGCGGCAGCGATGGCACCCGTTGGGCACGTCGCTGGCACGGCTGCTGCGATCATGGCAATGCTGGCCACCGCAGGCGGAGCCCTGATCGGCTCGCGGATCGACGGGATGTTCGACAACACCGTCGGGCCGCTGGCAGGTGCATTTGTCATCTCGGCGTTGATCACCAGCGCCCTCGTCCTCTGGCCCCGCCGCACGCCCTAGCGGGCGTGTCCCGCCGCGCGCGCTCGGTACAGTCCATGGGCGTGTCCGAAACCCTCGACGACCGGATTCGCGCAGCAACCGAGGTACTTGAGGCAATCGTTGCGGACCGCTCGTTGTTGGCGACGATGCCGTTGGCAGAGCGCACACGATTGCTCAGCGCAGCCGGCAACGTGTACTCGCCCGATGTCGAGCATCGCCGCCGCCAGATCAAGGCCGAACGACGCCAACGAAAGGCCGACAAGGTTCAAGCCGACCAGGGGGCCTTGGCGGACACGGGGATTCGCACACTCCGTGCCAAGGCCGTGTTCACCACCCCCGACGTGTATGCGCCCCTCGACACAGGCCCCGACGAGATCGAAGCCAGTGCGACTGGTCCCGCTGTGACCGGGCCGTCCGTGATCGGCTCGGCGAGTCGGCCCCAACACTGCTACGTGTGTAAGCGCAAGTACACCTCGATCCACGACTTCTACGACCAGATGTGCCCGGAGTGCGCCGAGTTCAACTTCGCCAAACGGTCCGAGACGGCCGACCTGCACGGTCGGGTGGCGCTACTCACCGGTGGCCGGGTGAAGATCGGCTACCAGGCCGGCATCAAACTGCTCCGCGCCGGTGCGCACGTGATCGTCACCACCCGCTTTCCACGTGACTCGGCGCTGCGCTACGCCTGCGAATCCGACTTCACCGCGTGGGGTCATCGCCTCGAGATCTTCGGGCTCGATCTGCGCCACACGCCCAGCATCGAGGCGTTCTGTCAGCACCTCAGCGACACCCGCGAACGCCTCGACTTCATTGTCAACAACGCGTGCCAAACCGTGCGTCGGCCGCCCGATTTCTACCGGCACATGATGGACATCGAGGCCGCCTCGTTGTCCGAGATGCCCGATGAGATCCGCCGATTGGTCGGCGGGTACGAGGGTTTGCGCGGCTATCACATGCTGCAATCCGGCGGTCCGGATTCGGCGGCGAACACCGAGGCAGCGTTGCTTGCCGTGGCGCCGAACGCGCTCGCCGACTCGGCCCGGTTGTCGCAGGCTGTGCTGCTGGCGGGCGACAGCGGCGAGCAAACGCACCTGTTCCCATCCGGTCGGCTCGACCAGGATCTGCAACAACTGGACCTACGCGACCGAAACTCGTGGCGGTTGACCCTGGCCGAGGTGTCGTCGGTGGAGCTGCTGGAAACGCAACTCGTCAACGCCGTTGCGCCGTTTGTGCTGAACGCCCGGCTGAAACCGCTGATGCTGCGCAGTCACGAACGCGACAAGCACATCGTCAACGTGTCGGCGGTGGAGGGCCAGTTCTACCGCCGTCTGAAGACCACCCGCCACCCGCACACCAACATGGCCAAGGCGGCGCTGAACATGATGACCCGTACCTCGGCCGCCGACTACCACGCCGACGGGATTCACATGAACAGTGTCGACACCGGTTGGGTCAGCGATGAGGATCCAGTGCACGTCGCCATCCGCAAGACCGCCGAGCAGCACTTCCATCCGCCGCTCGACATCGTCGACGGCGCAGCCCGCATCGTCGATCCGATCATCGCCGGATTCAACACCGGCCACCACGTCTGGGGTCAGTTCCTGAAGGACTACCACCCAACTGACTGGTGATCGAAGGCACATCGGATTTCGTAGATGCCGCGGTTGCGCGGCGTCGGCCGGATATGCTCACGAGACCGGGTGTCTGCAGTTAGCCACCCGAGAAAGCAGAGTTAGTGACATGGCCAACGGCACCGTAAAGTTCTTCAACGCTCAGAAGGGCTACGGATTCATCTCCCGCGAGGACGGCCCCGACGTCTTCGTGCATTTTTCCAACATCGAAGGTAACGGGTACCGCTCGCTTGACGAAGGTCAGGCAGTGGAGTTCGAAGTGGGGCAGGGTCGCAAGGGCGACGAAGCCCTCAAGGTCAAGGCGATCTGATCTCGGCGGGGCTCATTCGCCCCGCCACAGTTGTAGCGGCGTCCGGTCACGGGCACCGCGAAACGGAATACCGACGTGTGCACCAGCCTGCCCCGCTGAGGAGTAGGCAGCACACACCACATCAAGGACAACACGTCCAAACTCCGCGCTCATCGTCGGCTTCCGGCCCTGTGCCGAATCGGCGATGAGCGCTTGGAGTTGACCGAGGTAACCGTACTGTTCGATTGCGGCGATACTCACGTTTGTCTGAGGCAGCGCCACGGTGTCCCCGTTGTGCTCCAGTGATGGCACGGGGAGCATTTCGGCGCGCAGCACGCCTGTCGCGCTCGCTGCTTGCGCGTCCCACACGAGACCCGGACCGGCCTGCCAACTCGACACGACCGTGGCCTCCAACCCGCTCGGGTACAGCAGGCGTAGTTCGGCGTGTTCGTCGCTGGCGTGACCCGGACCGCCACGCAACTCGGCCGAGACGGCACTGGGAAGTCCCGCCCCGCTCGCGTTCGCACACAGCAACGCCACCGACAACGGGTGCACGCCCAGGTCGAACAACGCACCGCCGCCCCACTCGTCGGACGTGAACTGGCCCCACGTCGGCAGGCTTTGCAACGCCCGCGCCTCCAGATGGGTCAGTGGACCGAGCGCCGGAATGCGTTGCAGCAACTGCTGGACACACGGTGCATACGCCAGGTTCTCGCCGTACAGCAGTCGGTCACCGTGGCGTGCCGCCGCAGCCACGATCGCATCGGCCTCGTCAAGGGTGCGGCACAACGGCTTTTCCAACAGCACCGCAACGCCGGTCTCCAGCAGGGCGATCGCATCGGTGGCGTGGCACTGCGGAGGAGTGGACACCACCACCACGTCGGCCGCGACCCGGCCCGACAGAACATCGTCGTAGGTGCACGCAACGGTGCCGAGTTCGGCGGCGCGTTGTGCTGCCCGTTCGGCCGACCGGGAGGCGACAGCGGCCAGCGGGTACCCGGCGAACGCCGCGGCCGCACCGTGGGCGCCGCTGATCATCCCTGCGCCAAACAGGGCGACGCGTGGCGGGGTCGAGGTCATCGGCCGGCGAGTTCGGCGACGACCGGGGCAAACGACTCGATGTCGTCGGCACCGACGATGATGTAGGAAAAGCCCCAACGGTGGCGACGCTCCAGCAGATCCTCGATGATCTTGGCCGGTGGCCCGACCAGCGCGAATGGTGTCTGCTCGACCATCGAGGTCTCGACGCCGATCGCCTTGGCGATGAATGCGAGTGTGCCCGTCCGGTCGTCGGTGACGTTCACCATGAACACGCGCACGTTCATCTCGATGTCGGCCAGCCGGTCACCGGCCGCGGCGTGGACGATGGACACCTTGTCGTCGACTGCTTCGGCCGTCATCGTTGCGATCGCGTCGGGGCCAACCACGCCAGCGTGCATGGTGCCATTGATGCCGATGATGTCGGCCTCGCGTGCGGCGATCGACAGCACCCGTTGGCCGCCGCCGCCGATCAGGATCGGTGGGCACGGACCCTGCACCGGTTTCGGCGTCCCGTCGAGCCCGGTGATCGTGTAATGCGTGCCGGTGAACGAAAACGGGCCCTCGGCCATCAACCCCTTGATCACCCGCAGCCCTTCGACGAAGCGGTCGATGCGTACCCCGGCGCGGTCATAGGGCATCCCGGCTGCCTCATAGTCACTCCTCATCCAGCCAGCCCCGAGACCGATCTCGAGCCGACCTTCAGTGAGCACATCCATCGTTGCCAATTCCTTGGCAAGCACCACCGGGTGCTTGTAGTCGTTGTCCCACACCAGGGAGCCGACGCGTAGAGTGGTGGTCGCCTCGGCCGCAGTCATCAGCGCCGGTACGGGGGCGAGTTGGCCGTCAAAGTGATCGGGCATGGTCAATACCGAGTAGCCGTTGGCCTCCACCCGCTTGGCGAGATCGGTCCACTGTAGGCGGTTCTCGGCGGTCGATGCTTGAACACCGAAACGGAAGGGGCGATGGTCGGTCATCTGCGCACCATAGTGGTGGGCTGTCACCTGGTCTCAGGTGACCGGGCTGGTGCGACCGCTCCGGGTAGCGTTGACGAATCGTGCGTCTCATTGCCTGGCTCTTCCGTCTCGTAGCGATCGTGCTTGCCGGAGCGCTGCTGCTCACCGCGGTCGTGGTGTCGGTTGCGCCACGGTTGTGGCACATCGCCAACGCACACGAGGAAGTGCCGATCGTGCTGCCAACTGAGTTCGAGCCGCTGTCCCAACGCAGCTACGTCTACGACGTCGCGGGCACGGTGATCGCTGTGTTCGAGCGCGAAAACAGCCAACCGATCACGTTGCTGCAGGTACCACCTCCGGTGCTCGAAGCCATCCTTGCGGTGGAGGACAACGAGTTCTTCGTGCACAAGGGCGTCAACGTCCGTGGGTTGATCCGGGCGACGATGTCGAACTTCGCCAGCGACGCACCGCGCCAGGGCGCCAGCACAATCACCCAGCAAGTAGTCAAGAACGAGTTGCTCGCCGGCCTCGAACGCGACGGGCGCTACAAGTTGCTGCAACTGCACTACGCGCTGATGCTGGAAAAAGAAATGCCCAAGGAACAGATCCTCGAGCGCTACCTGAACACCATCTTCTTCGGTAACAATGCGTACGGCTTGCAGGCCGCGGCCGAGGTGTATTTCGGTAAGAACGCCGAGGACCTCGACATGATCGAGGGAGCGTTCTTGGCGGGATTGATCCGCTCGCCGTCGGGCTACGACCCGATCCGCCGCCCGGAACGGTCGCGGGCACGGTTCCGGCAGGTGATCGAGCGCCTCGCCGCCGTCGAGATGATTGCTCCCGACCAGGCCGCGATCATCGCCGAGACGTGGCAGCTGCCGGAGCGATCACGGGCCCTGCCGACCTTCGACACCACGCCCACGTACTACACCGCTGCGCTGCGCGAGTACCTGATCGAGCGCTCGAACATCCTCGGCGACACCGAACAGGAGCGCGCCAACCAGTTGTACCGCGGTGGCCTGCGGATCCACACCACACTCAACCCCGTGTTGCAGGCCCATGCCGAGAATGCTCGCAACACATTGCCGAACACCAAGATCGGCATCGACGCAGCGATCGTTTCGATCGATGCCAAGACCGGGGCGATCCGGGCGATGGTCGGCGGACGCGGCTACCAGCCGCGCGTGGCCGAGATCAACATGGCCCTGGTACCCCGTCAGACCGGATCGAGCATCAAGATGTTCATCCTGGCTGCGGCGATCCAGGCGGGCGCGCAACCCAACGACACCATCGACGGTCGCAAAGGCTGTCTGCTGCCCAACCCGGGTGACCCGAAGAACCCGTTTCAGATCACCGGTGGTGTCGACGGCAGCCTCGGTCCGCTCGATAACGCCACGTGGGCATCGCTGAACTGTGCCTATGCCCGCCTGTCGCAGATCGTTGGGTTGAACCGGGTGGTCGACACCACGTACCGGATGGCTGCCTCCAGTTACCTGTACCGGGGGCAGCCGAAAGAGGACCGCACCCCCCTGCAGCCCTACGCCAGCTACGCCACCGGGGCCAACGAGATGAGTCCGCTCGACATGGCTGCGGGCGCACAAACCCTGGCGAACAACGGTCTGCACCACGAGCCCTATTACGTCGAGTGGGTCGAGCGCGCCGACGGCACACGCACCTACACCCACGCCTCCGCCGGTGACCAGGTGTTCGACGAGGCCGCCGCGCTCACCACCACGAACATCCTCAAGGGTGTGCTCCGTCAAGGAACGGCCCGGCGAGCGCTGTCGGAGTTCCCGTTCCCCGCAGCAGGCAAGACCGGCACGCAGCAGGACAACACCAACTCGTGGTTCGTCGGCTACACGCCGCAACTCGCCACCGCGGTGTGGGTCGGCGACCCCGACGGCTACACCCCAATGGTCACCGAGAACGTGCCCGAGTTCTACGAGCTCGACGGTGTGGACGCCGTGCAGGGCGGCACCTATCCGGCACGGATCTGGGACGCGTACTCGAAGTCGGCGCTGTTCGGCCTGCCGGTCGAGGACTGGGCCGCTCCGCCGGAGCTGCTGCGCCCGGCGATGCGGTTGATCCTGCCGGGTGAGGAGTGCGCGTACCGCGTGGTGGCGGCGCGGCCGACCGTGCAAAGCACTCCCGACCCGGTGCAGGCCGACGCGGTGCAGACTGAGGCGTTCGCCCCGCCCCCGCCGACGAACCCGGGTGAACCAGCGGGGGAAGCCCCGACGGAGACTACGGTGGCGCCCGTGGTGATCCAACTGCTTCCCGACATGACGACGATCCCGCCGGGGGTACTCGACCCGCGGGCGCCGTTGCCGATGGTCGACGTTCGCGCGACGGTTCGCGGCTGCCTGCAGCTGCCAGAAGGCGC
>JANOKQ010000278.1:0-8554 GCA_031419375.1 Acidimicrobiaceae bacterium | reverse complement strand
GCGGGCGATGCGCGCTCAGGTGGGTGGCACCAAACGCTCGCCACTGTTGATCCCCAAGCTCGTGGCAACCGCGGTGATCGGCGCGTTGTTGATGCTCGTTGGTGTGCTCACCTTCTTGCAGCTCACGACCGAACAGGGCTTCCGTGCTCTCGTGCAGGTCGGCCTTGGTGGGTTCGGGCTCGTGGCTTTGTTGGCTGCCAAGGGTGCCGCCCGACGCGAGTCGTCACGGGCGCAGCTGAGCGTCGGGGTGATCCTCGCTGCGGCGCTGGTGGCCTACGGTTTTCTGCTTCGCCACGACTCGGGCGCGGTTCGTTTCCGGAGCGGATTGTTCACCGCAATGATGCTGTTCGCCACACTTGCGCTGGCCAATGCCCTGGTCGAGTACCGCCAGGTGAAACGCCAACGAGCAGATCACGATGCCGACCACCTCGGTCGCCTGCTCGGCGTGTGTGGCATGGCAATGGTGGCGCTCGGGTTCGGGATCCGGTTGTTCTTCACCGGCTCGAACTTCCGGGTGTCGGTGCTGTGGTGGATTTTGATCACTGCGATTGCCGCGTACACCCTGGCGCGTACCCGCTACGGCAACTGGATATTCGCCGTCGGTGGCAACAAGGACGCGGCCCGTGCCATCGGCGTTCCAGCCGATCAGGTGAAGGTCGGCCTGTTCATGATGGTGTCGTTGGTCGGCTGCTTGGTGGGCATGATCAACATCTTGCGGTTCACCTCGGTGGCTGCATCGCAAGGCATCGGCGAGGAGTTCGAGTACATCATCGCCGCGGTCGTGGGCGGATGCTTGCTCACCGGTGGATACGGATCGGTGATCGGTGCTTCGCTCGGAGCGATGATCATGGCGATGTCGATCAACGGCATCCCGGCGGCACGGTGGAACTCCGACAACCGGTTCATCTTCCTCGGTGCCGTGCTGTTCATCGCCGTGCTCGTCAACCAGAAGATCCGCCAGAAAGCACAGGAGGCGCGCTGATGTCTGCGTTATTGGAACTCGTCGGACTCTCGAAGTTCTTTGGCAACGTCACCGCACTCGAGAACATCACCACCAGCGTCGGTGCCGGCGCTGTCACCTGTGTGCTCGGTGACAACGGTGCGGGCAAGTCGACCCTCATCAAGATCCTGTCTGGAGTGCACCAGCAAAGCGAGGGCGAGTTCCTGCTCGACGGCAACGAGGTGCGCTTCGCGTCGCCTCGCGATGCTCGTGCCGCCGGCATCGCCACGGTGTACCAAGATCTGGCGATGGCCCCGCTGATGAGCGTGTGGCGCAACTTCTTCCTCGGGTCCGAACCGGGCCGTCTCGGTCGCTTCGATACGTCCTTCGCCAAGAAGACCGCACGCGAGGAGATGGCCAAGATGGGCATCGACGTGCGCGATCTCGATCAACCCGTCGGCACGCTGTCGGGTGGCGAGCGCCAATCGGTGGCTATCGCTCGGGCCGTGTACTTCGGGGCACGAGTGCTGATCCTCGACGAGCCCACGTCGGCGCTCGGGGTCAAGCAGTCTGGCGTGGTGCTGAAGTACGTGCGTGCCGCAGCCGAACGTGGGCTCGGCGTCATCTTCATCACCCACAACCCCCATCACGCGTATCCCGTCGGCGACCGGTTCCTCGTGCTCAACCGCGGCAAGTCGCTCGGCGATTTCGCGAAGGCCGAGATCAGCCGCGAGGAACTCACCCGGCTGATGGCCGGTGGGGCCGAGCTTGAGGCATTGCAGCACGAGCTCGAAGTCCGCTGAGATGACGGATCTGGAGCTGGTGACGGTCGGCCGCGTCAGCGTCGACCTGTACGCCGAGCAGCTCGGCGTGTCGTTGGCCGAGGTACGCACCTTTCGCAAATCGGTTGGTGGGACGGCGACGAACGTGGCGGTGGCCGCGGCCCGCCTCGGTCATCGCGCCGCGGTGTTCACCAAGGTCGGTGACGACGCCTTCGGCCGGTACGTGATCGGTGCCTTGCGCGACACGTTCGGTGTCGATACCCGCTTCGTCGGTGTGCACGCCAGCTTGCGTACCCCGTTGGCGTTTGCCGAGCTGATCGATCCGGCGGAACCAGCGATCGTGTTCTACCGCGAGCCGCAAGCGCCCGACGCCACCCTGGAAGTCACCGAGATCGATCTTGGCGTCGTTGCCGACGTGGACATCTTGTGGGTTGCTGCCGGGGCGATGTGTGCCGAACCGTCGCGGGCCACGGTTGCAGCGTTGCTGCAGCACCGTTGCCGGCGCACCCATACGGTCCTCGATCTCGATTGGCGGCCGATGCTGTGGGGAGGCGACGCCGGCGCGGCGCATGCGGCGATCGATTCGGTCCTCGATCAGTGCACCATTGCGATCGGCAATCGCGCCGAGTGTGAGGTCGCGGTCGGCACGACCGACCCGCACGAGGCAGCCGACCGATTGCTGGCGAGGGGCCTGTCCGCAGCGATCGTGAAGATGGGCGGCGAGGGAGTGCTCGTGGCGACCGCCGATGGCGAGCGTCAGATGGTTCCGCCGTATCCGGTCGAACCTGTCTGCGGTCTCGGGGCCGGCGATGCGTTCGGTGGCGCGATCTGCCACGGCCTGCTCAGCGGATGGGATCTGGTCGAGGCCACCCGCGCAGCCAATGCCGCTGGTGCGATCGTCGCTTCACGGCTGATGTGCGCCGACGACATGCCGACCATCGACGACATCCAACGGGTCCTTGCCTCTGGAGCCAACCGGTGATGCTGCTCACTGATCAGCGTTGGTCCGAGCTGCTCGAACGACGCGCCACGGAACCGGCAGCCGCGCTCCACGCGCTACGCAACCGGACGCGACGACCGCTGCTCACCGACGGCCGCCTATTCATCGTGGCCGCGGACCACACCGCTCGGGGGATGCTCGGCGTGGGCGCCGAGCGGTTCGTCATGGCCGATCGGCGGCGGATGTTGGAGTCGCTGCTCGTCGCGCTTGCCCATCCCGGGGTGGACGGGGTGCTCGGCAGCGCCGATGTTGTCGAGGAGCTCGCGTTGCTCGGCGCACTCGACAACAAGCTCGCGTTCGGCACGATGAACCGCGGCGGCGTCATGGGCGCAGCCTGGGAGCTCGACGACCGGATGACCGCTTACGACGCAAAATCGTTGGCCGAGTGCGGGCTCGATGGCGGCAAGGTTCTGTTGCGCATCGCCGATGACGACGCCGGCACGGCAGCCACGATCGAAGCGTGCGCCCGCGCTGTCAGCGAGTGCGCCGAACGGTCGTTGCCGATCATGGTCGAGCCGCTGCCGTACCACCACACTGGCCCCGTTGCCCCCGGCACCGCCCGCTTGCTCGACGACGAAGACCGGTTGCTGCGCGCCATCGCGATCGGGGCGAGCCTCGGGCACACCACGTCGTACACGTGGCTGAAGGTGCCGGCCGGGCGCGACCCGCGACGGCTGCTCGCGGTGAGCACGTTGCCGGCGCTGATCCTCGGCGGGGCCCCGGGCCCCGACCCCGAAGCCACGTACGCATCATGGGAGGACGCCATGTCGGTGCCCACCGTGCGGGGACTCGTCGTCGGACGCTCGCTGCTGTACCCGGCCGACGGCGATGTCGCCGCGGCGATCGAGCGCGCCGCGTGCATCGTCCGTCCGGCTCGCGATGCCGCCACCCGTGCGCCCGCCGGGCTCGTTACTGGGTTCGTCACTGGGTCGCCGGCGTGAGTCGGCTCCACCATCGTGCTGGCACGCTCGCCGTCGGCGACGAACTGGTTTCGCTCACCCCCGAGGTGGCCGGTTGGGTGCACAGCGGGCTTCGGGTGCTGCGCCTGGCCCCGGGCATCGAGGCGGCGGTCAGCTTGGCCGGTGTCGAAGCGGTCGTGTTGCCGTTGTCGGCGGTGGATGTGGACGTGCACGTCGATGGCGAATCGTTCACGCTGACCGGCCGGCGCACGGTGTTCGAGCGTGTCAGCGACTTCGTCTACTGCCCGCGTGACGCTGTGGTCACCCTCGTGGCGTCCGGCGGGGGAGAGGTCGCCCTCGCCACCGCGGTGTGCGCGCAGCGCCTTGTCGCCCGGTACGGTCCCGCCGCCGGCGTGCCCGTCGAGACGCGCGGCGCCGGTCCGGCCACCCGCCAGGTCACGAACTTCCTCAGCCCCGAGACGTGGCCCTACGCCGACAAGCTGATGTGTGTCGAACTGCTCACCCCCGACGGCAACTGGTCGTCGTACCCACCGCACCGCCATGACGAATCGCCCGAGTGCCCGGTGAACAACGAGGAGATCTACTACTTCCGCATTGGTGTCGCCGGGTCCACCGACTACAGCGCTGATGGGTTCGGGATGCACCGCACCTATACCCCCGACGGCGAGATCGATGAGAACGTGGTGGTGCGCGACGGCGACGTGTTCTGCGTCCCCCGCGGGTACCACGGACCGTGCATCGCTGCGCCGGGGTATCCGATGTACTACCTCAACGTGCTCGCCGGGCCCGGCGGTGAACGCTCGATGGCGTTCTGCGACGACCCCGCGCACCACTGGGTGCGCGACACCTGGGCCGACATGCCGATCGATGTGCGGTGCCCGATGACCAGTGCCGATGGACCTGTGCCGGTAGCGGCACCGGCTGGGGTAATCCAGGCTGGAGGTGACCGATGAGGTCGCTCGGCATCGGAGTGATCGGGTTCGGGTGGATGGGCCAGGCCCACAGCCGCGGCTGCCGACGTGCGCCGAGCTACTTTCCCGACCGTGCGTACCAGCCCGAGTTGGTGGTCGTCGGCGACACGCTTGCCGACCGGCGTGACGAAGCGGTGCGCTCGTTCGGGTTTCGTGAAGCCGTCGCCGACTGGCACGACGTGGTCGCTCACCCTGATGTCGAGGTGGTGTTCGTCACCGCACCGAACATGCTCCACGTCGAGATGATCGAAGCCGCCGCCGCGGCGGGCAAGCACATCTTTTGTGAAAAGCCCGTTGGTGGTACGCCGGCGCAGACCGCCACCGCCGAGCGCGCCGCCCGCCACGCCGGTGTGATCACCGCGGTGGGTTACAACTACCGCTGGGCGCCGCTGGTGCAATACGCCCGCCAACTGATCGGCGATGGCGTGATCGGCACGGTCACCAACTACTACGGCCGGTTCTTTTCGATGTACGGAAGCGATCCAATGGGGGTGCTGTCGTGGCGATTCCTCGTCGACCAAGCCGGTCACGGCGTGAGCACCGACATCCTCAGCCACTCCGTCGACCTCGCCCATGCGCTCGTCGGCCCGATCGCCTCGGTGGTCGGCACCGGCGAGACGTTCATCACGAAGCGCCCGCTGCCGCTCGCAGGCGGAACCCACTACGACCGCGGCGGGCCGGACGACCCGACCGGCGATGTCACCAACGAGGACTACATCGGGATGATGTGCCGCTTCGACAACGGTGCGCGGGGCACGTTCGAGGCGTGCCGGTCGATGGTCGGCCCCGAAAGCCAGAACAGCTTCGAGGTGTACGGCACCAAGGGCAGCATCGCTTGGAACTTCGAGAAGATGAACGAGCTACGCGTGTACGTGGCCGCCGATCACCACCACACCGGGTTCACCACGGTGTATGGCGGCGACCGCTTTCCCCACCACGGCAACTTCGTGCCGGGCAGCGCCAACGGGATCGGTTTTGAAGACCTGGTGTGCATCGAGGACCACGAGTTCCTGCAATCGGTCGCACTCGGTCGTCGGCACCAGCCGGGCTTCGACGAGGCGCTGGCGTTCGTCAGCGTGCAGGACGCCGTCTTGCGCAGTTGGCACAGCGGCCGGTGGGAACCGGTCGTGTCGCTGAGACAGGAGTGACCATCATCATGAACCCCAGTCCCGGACCGGGCCCCGGAACGGGCACGGTCAGGTTGACGACCGCGCAGGCGATCGTCCGGTACCTGATCGCGCAACGCACCGTACTTGGCGACGTTGATGGGCTTGGCGGGGCCGACGGGGTCGAGGTGCCGCTGTTCCCCGGTGTGTTCGCTATTTTTGGGCACGGCAACGTCACCAGCCTCGGCCACGCGCTTGAACAGGCCGGCGACGCCCTACCCACGTGGCGCGGCCACAACGAACAGGGCATGGCACTCGCCGCGGCCGGGTTCGCCAAAGCCACCCGCCGACGCCAGATCATGGTGGCCACGTCGTCGATCGGGCCGGGCGCACTGAACATGGTCACTGCCGCCGGAGTGGCCCACGCCAACCGGCTGCCGGTGCTGTTGCTTGCCGGCGACACGTTCGCCAGCCGGATCCCCGATCCGGTCCTGCAGCAGGTGGAACACTTCGGTGATCCGACGATCACGGTCAACGATGCGTTCAAGCCGGTGGTTCGCTACTGGGACCGGATCGTGCGCCCCGAGCAGATCGTGCACTCGTTACCGCACGCCGTGGCCACCATGCTCGATCCGGCCACGTGTGGGCCGGCGCTGATTTCGTTGCCGCAGGATGTGCAGGCCGAGGCGTTCGAGTTCCCCGAGGCGTTCTTTCGCATCGTGGTGCACCAACCGTTGCGGCCGCGTGCCGACATCGAGCAACTGCGCGTCGCTGCGGCGATGATCCGCTCGGCGGTCAACCCGCTGCTGATCGCTGGCGGAGGGGTGCATTTTTCGCAGGCCGAAGGCGAACTGCGTCGCTTCGCCGAGGGCCACGGCGTGCCCGTGGTGGAGACGATGGCCGGCAAGGCATCGATCCCCGCCACCCATCCGAGCTACGCGGGGCCGCTCGGGGTGACGGGCTGCGAAGCGGCCAACAACCTTGCCGCCGCCGCCGATGTGGTGATCGTGGTGGGTAGCCGCCTGCAGGACTTCACCACCGGATCGTGGACGCTGTTCTCCAATCCCGACACCCGTTTCGTGGCGATCAACACCGCAGGATTCGACGCCGTGAAGCACCTCTCGCACCCCGTCGTCGGCGATGCGTTGGTTACGTTGACCGAGTTGTCCGAGCAGCTCGGCGACTGGGCCGCACCGGCCTCGTGGGCCGAGCGGGCGCGGTCCGAAGTGGCCGGCTACCACGCGTACATCGACGGCCTCGCCGACGCCACGGCGATCGGTCCGAACGGGCTGCCCACCTACGCCCAAGTGGTCGGCGCTGTCGATCGTGCCCAGCAGCCAGGCGACTACGTGCTCACTGCGGCGGGCGGGTTCCCGGGTGAGCTCAACAACGGCTGGCGGGCACGCGAGGTGGACAGCTTCGATTGCGAGTACGGGTTCTCGTGCATGGGGTACGAGATCTCGGGCGCGTGGGGGGCGAAGATGGCGATGCCAGACCGTGAGGTGATCGCGTTCGTCGGCGACGGGTCGTACATGATGATGAACAGCGACCTGTACGGCTCGGTGCTGGCCGGCCACAAGTTGATCGTGATCGTGTGCGACAACGGCGGGTACGCAGTGATCCACCGGTTGCAGGTGACCCAGGGTGGCGTTGGTTTCAACAACATGCTCGCCGATTCACGCCACCGCGAGATGGTGCGAGTCGACTTCGCCGCGCACGCCGCGTCGATGGGTTGCATCACCGAACGGGTGGCCTCGATCGACGAACTCGACGCAGCCGTGATCAGGGCCCGCGGCAACGACCGCACGACCGTGATCGTGATCGACACCGATCCCGATGCGTGGACCGGTGGTGGCGCGTTCTGGGAGGTCGGTGTGCCCGAAGTCAGCGATCGTGCTGCGGTGAACGCCGCCAAGCAGGCGATGATCGAGGGCAAACGCGCCCAGCGGGTGGGCACATGAGCGCCAACCTCGACGGCAAGGTCGTCATCGTCAATGGCGGCACGCAAGGCCTCGGCGAAGCGACCTGCCGGCATCTCGCGGCAGCGGGAGCGGCCGGGCTCGTCGTTGTCGGGCGTCGCGCAGACAAGGGCAACGCGCTCACCGCCGAACTGGCCGCTGCGGGGACACCAGCGACCTTCGTCGAGGCGGACATGTTCGATGCCGATACGCCGTCGCGCATCGCTGCCGCCACCGATCGCGTGTTCGGCACCGTGCATGGCGTGGTCAACATTGCGGCATCGACGTCGCGTGACAACATCTGGACCGCCACTGCGGATGGGTGGGATTCGATGATGGCGGTCAACGTGCGCGCCCCGTTCTTCATGATTCAGGCCGCAGCCGAACTGATGCGCCGCGACGGTGTGCACGGTTCGATCGTCAACATCGGCTCGGTCAGCGGTCACGGCGGGCAACCGTTCATTGTGTCCTACAGCGTGTCGAAGGGCGCCTTGAGCGTCATGACCAAGAACGTCGCGTATTCGCTGATGCGTCATGGGATTCGCGTCAACCAGGTGAACCCGGGGTGGATGGACACGCCGTCGGAAGATGCCGTGCAACGCCGCGACCATGGTGCCACCGACGGATGGCTGAAGGCAGCCGAGGCGACCCAGCCGACAGGACGTTTGATCAAGCCGATCGAGGTGGCCCGCGTGATCGCGTTCTACCTATCCGACGACAGCGGCTTGGCAACGGGCTCGATCATCGATTACGACCAATCGGTGCAAGGTGCCGGCGACGCCCCCAAGCCAAGCGTTGGCGAGACACCCGTGTGAGTCCCTGCGGCCACGATCAGGGTGCTGGGCGGAAGTTGGCCCGTGCCTCGCGGATCTCGGTC
>JANOKQ010000277.1:0-2604 GCA_031419375.1 Acidimicrobiaceae bacterium | reverse complement strand
CGCATCGACAAACTCTCCACCCCCACCCCAATCCAACGCCGCGCCTTCGAACTGATCGGCACCCCCATCCCCCTGGTACTCACACCCAAGTAGACAGAACAACCAACCCCGAAAACCACGAACCCCCTGCCCAGCAGGGGGTTCTCACGTTAACGCCCAGGTAAGTTCGGTCTAGCCGTCGAGGCGGGGGAAGTTGTACAGGCGGCGAGCGTTGGTTTCGGCGATCTTGCGGGCACGGTCGTCGGGGACGTTCGCCAAGGTCTCCTCGAGCAGTTTGCGGGCGTTTGGCCAGTTGCTATCGGAGTGTGGGTAGTCGCTTTCGAACATGACGTTGTCTTCGCCGATGCGGTCGATGTTTGCTACGCCGGCTTCGTCGGAGATGAAACATCCGAAGATGTGGTCGCGGAAGATGTCGGACGGCTTTCGCGAATCGGCCATGCCGGTGTACAGCCGGTGGCGGTCCCACACGTAGTCCACCCGCTCGAGGAGATACGGCATCCACCCGATGCCGCCTTCGGAGAGCGCGACCTTCAGGTTCGGCGACTTTTCGAACATCCGCGAGTTGACCATCTCGACGAGGGTGGACTGGGAGTTCAGTGCGAACAGCGCGATGGCCGCGGTGAACGGACCGCCGGGTGCAATCGAGGGTGCCCCGCCACTACCGAAGTGCATGCACAACGGCATGTCCGCAGCCGCTGCGGCAGCGAACACGCCGTCCCAGTGGTCGGTGTGGAACGACGGTAAACCGGCGTTGTGGGGCGCCTCGATGAACGAGATGCCACGCGAGCCGCGGGCGGCGACACGCTCGATCTCAGTGACGCAGGCGTCGGCGTCCCAGTACGGAACCAGGGCGAGCGGAATCTGTCGACCGGGAGCACCGGCGCACCACTCGTCGAGGATCCAGTCGTTCCAGGCCGAGACGCACGCGTTGGCAAGGTCTTTGTCCTCGGCGGCGAACAGGGTGCTGCCGGCGAAGCCAGGGAACGTGGGAAAGCACAGTTGCGCGTGCACCCCGTCAGCGTCCATGTCCTTGATCCGGGCCGTGATGTCGTAACAGCCCTCGCGCATGCCGTCGTAGCCAACGGGGTCGATGCCGTAGTCGGCGCGGTCCTTGCCGGCGACGGCGTTGAGGCCGATGTTGTAGTGCGGCCGGTTCTCGAACATCCACACGTCGCGGCCCTGATCGTCGCGCACAACCTTCGGCCCGAGTTCGCGGTGCTTGGCCGACAACCGGTCCTGGAACACGTTGGCGGGCTCGATGACATGGTCGTCGACGGAGATGATCTGAACGTCTGAAGGGAGCAAGTCGGGTCCTCCTGGTGGGACGCGCGGCGGGAGCCGCCGGCGGCTCCAACCTTAACTTGACACTTGCGTCGACAAAAACGGCCTGTCCGATTACGCGCGCATCGCGCGCAATACACCACTCTTCGCGCGAAACGTGATACAAAACAGACTGAGACGACGTCGTGCCAATGAGTTCACCATCGGTGGATGTGGCGCGGTCGTCGACTGACGCAAACCGAAAGGACCTTCCGATGATCAAAGTGCTGCTTTCCACGATGCTGCTCATCGTCCAACCCGTGTCTGCTTCCGAGGTGCTTGCCGACGCCGACGTCGCAGCCCGGGTATCCACGTACGATCTGGCAAGCTTCTATCCCAATGCCTCAATGGCCTTTAACGGGTACTACTTGAACGGTTACAACCATAATTCGTCGCCGCCGTCGCGGTCGGTGCTGTGGTTCGAGAACATGTCGTCAGGCCGGTTCCGCATGTACAACTCCTTGCCCGGCGAGCGCTGCCATTTTGACGAACTGACCTGGCAGAGCAAGCAGCTCGTCTACTCGAAGACCTACCACCGGTGTGAGGGTGCGGTGCACGAGAGCACCTACAGCCCGCCGATCGTCTTCATCCCTCGCCAGTGGTCGGGCACGTCCTGGTCACGGACCGGCGAGTCGCAGGTGACACAGCGCCTCGATGGTGCGATCGTCTGTACTGGAACGAACAAGTGGAAGGCGCAGACCACCCGCTGGCAGGAGGACTATGTGATGTCAACCTCGATCGCCGGCGGTGCTCCCGGTCTCAAACGCAGCATCGGGGGCAACCTCGATGGCGGCTTCAACTGGGACGTGTGGATGGACAACTGGGAACGAATCTGATTCTAGATGCGCTCGCCGGCCCGAGATGCGCTCGCCGGCGCTTCAGCGGGCGACGGGGCGGCGTTGCAGTTCGGCCAGCAATGGCTGGCTGTAGGCGACCCGCCCCGTCAACGTCGCCGGATCCCCGCTGCAGAGGGCGAGCGCACCCTCGGCGATCCACTCAGGTCCCTCGAGCTTGAAGCCGTCGACAAGGCTGTGCGCCCCCGCTCCCGGGGTGGCCACGTTGTCCCACGGGGCCAAGGAGTTGACCGCGATGCCATCGTCGTACAGTTCGGCGGCGAGGCCGGTGCTGAAGCGGTCGAGGGCGGCCTTGACCATGCCGTACACGCTGAACCCCTCCTTGTAGATCGCCTCGTACGGAGGGCCTGCTGGATGCACCCCGGCGCGGCTGGTGATGTTGAGGATCCATCCGGCACCTCGTTCGCGCATCGATGGCACCACGAGTTGG
>JANOKQ010000276.1:0-1765 GCA_031419375.1 Acidimicrobiaceae bacterium | reverse complement strand
CTCGCGATAAGCGATCGACAACCGCTCGACGGATACCTGCAGCCGGTCGCTCAGCTCCCGCGCCTCGGTCACATCAATCACCTGCATCAGCACCCGGTCGATGCTGTCGTCCAGACCGCGCAGCGCTGCCGTATGCACCTGAAGCGAACGAACCCGACCCCGGAAGTCGCAGAACTTACGCTCATCGATGCTGGTGGCGATCTCCCCCGACGCCAACTGGGCCAAGATGTGGCGCACAGCGGCGGCGGCCTCGCCCTCACCGAAATCGGCTGTGCGCCGCCCGATCAGCTGGCCGGGCTCGAAACCAGCGAGGTTCCCGGCCGCCGTGTTGACCCGCAACATGGTTCCGTCGACGGCGAGCTCGGCCATCGCCACCGGAGCGGAATCGAACAGGATGTTCTGGAAATCCAGCGCGAGACGCAGCTCGGACTCGGCGCGCCGACGCGCGGTGATGTCTTCGACCATGGCGATGAAGTTGAGCGGTTGTCCATCATCGTCGCTCACGAGCGCAACGGTCAGGTGCACCCAGACCACCTCTGCGTCGGGGCGCACGTACCGCTTGTCGATCTCGAAGCGGTCGAGCTCGCCGCTGAGCAGCTGCTGCACCTTGACTACGTCCATAGCGACATCGTCGGGATGAGTGATGTCCGGAAACGTCAACGACTGCAGCTCGGTCTCACTGAGCCCCACGAGCCGGCAGAACGCCGGATTGGCGCGCTGGAAGCCACCCTCGACACTGACCAGGCACACCCCGGTGGGTGCCCGTTCGAACCAGAGCTCGTACACCTGGTCGGTCCGACGGAGCCGGCTCAGCTCCGCCCGATCAACCTGCAGCGACAACACCGCGATCAGGTACCGGCGGCTGCCATCTTCCGACATGATGGTGAACAGCCGGGCCACGATCACCGAGCCGTCGCCAAGGCGCAGATACGCCGATGCGCTGACGTCGTGGGCTGCGAGCACCGATTCAACGCATACGGCGAGATCATCGGACGTAGCTCCGCCAACCAGGTCGACCAGCAGCCGGCCGGGCGTGGCGACCCCCGCGGCCACGCTGCCCGTCAGGGCGACCACCCTGCCGGTTTCGTCGGCCATGACCGCGTCGGTGGCGACCCCGAACGCAGCCAGGAACCGTTCGATCGCGCGAGCATGCCGACCCGCTTCGCCGGGTTCCTCAACTGTTTCTCCGGTGGGCAGCGGCATCGACTCTCACCGTAGTAGGCCCGGCGACGGCCGTATTGGCGTCACCCACCCGCGACAGGTGGTTGGCGTTCGCACCATCCCGTGATTCATGATCGTGGCTAGGATTCGGCGACCGTTTGAGGCGCCCTGCGGCTGCGAACTTCCGCGAGGTGGTCGAGGTGCGACCGGTCATCGCCGCGGCCACAGCCGCCAATGGGGTCACCCAGGCAGCTGTGCCGTGTGATCAACAGTTGGAGATCGCTGTCGACCTGCGGCGCAGTTCCACTGTGTCGCTGTACGAGGTGATGAAGGTTGCGATCGCCCGTCATCAGGACCTCGCCGACGACGACCGGCTGTTCATCGAGCCGTGGGGTCCCGCCAGCCGCAGTCGGATCTGGGAGTTCAACTGGCTGTACTGGAAGGCGCTCGACCTGTGGGAAGCCGCCACCGGGCAAATGTACGAATCCGCTCTGCCGGGTGGGGCCAGCGATGCCCGCAACGCTGACGCGGTCAGCGACCTGATCCGCGAGATGTTCACCTGGTGGGACGAACTCGAAGCGCGAACCAGCGCGGCGCGACCCCG
>JANOKQ010000275.1:0-1507 GCA_031419375.1 Acidimicrobiaceae bacterium | reverse complement strand
CGCGAACCGTCGGAATCGTTCGATCGAAACGTGCGTCGCGGTGAGGGCGGACGACCCGGGTGGCAACGCGTGGGCTGGGAGCTCGATCCGACCAGCGCCACTCCGCAATCGGACGCAACGGCAGGTCTCGACGATGCGCCGACGGATCCACCTCGTCGGGCTCGTCGAGCTCCGGAAGACGTGCGTGCGGAATTGCACGTGGCGGCCGGCCGGGTTCGTGGTGAGCGCCTCGAGCAGCGGTTGATGGAGGCATCGCGGGCGTTTGAGCGCGACCGCTACTCCGATGCGACGCAGCTCCTGCGTCGCCTGGTCGAAGAAGTACCGGACAGCGCACCGGTGCGCGAACTTCTTGGTTTGTCGTACTACAGGCAGGGGAAGTGGCGCGAGGCGGTGCGGGAGTTGGAGCGCTACCGCGAGCTGCAGCACAGCGTGGAGCAGCATCCGGTGCTGGCCGACTGTTACCGGGCACTGCGCCGCCACGAGAAGGTGGCCGAGCTGTGGCAGGAGCTCGGTGCGGTGTCGCCGGCGGCGCACCTTGTCGCAGAGGGACGCATCGTCATGGCTGGCTCGCTTGCCGACCAAGGGCAAGTCCCTGCCGCGATTGCCTTGCTGGAGGCTGCGCCTCGGGGTCGGGTGATCCGGGATCATCATCTGCGCGCTTGGTATGCGCTCGCCAGTCTGTACGAACAGGTTGGCGAGTTGGCCAAGGCGCGGGTTCTCTTCGACCGGATCCTCGAGCGCGAGCCGCTGTTCGCTGACGCGGCCAAGCGGCGAAACGCGCTGGCCTGACCGCTCTCACGGCTTCGCTGTCACAGGCCTCGCGTATGGTGGGGTCACGGGTGCACATCTTGGCCCGAACCACCATTGCTTCCCCCACCGAGATTCTCCCGAGCGCGGCGCGTCAGCGCCGTGGGGGTGTGTCATGGCACGAGGAACAACGACAGAGCCGGCAAGCGCGCTTGCGACCACTACGAACGTGGTGGTCCTCAGTGGAACGGTGCAGCGGGTCGACCCGTGGGACGAAGGTGAGCGTCGACTATGGCGCTTCGAGGTGATCACCAACACCCCGACGGGGCCACGCGAACGCGTTCCCGTCAGCTGGTCACTACAAGCCCAGCAGGCCGGCGTGGTTGAGGGGGACGAAGTGCTCGTCGTCGGGCGGGTCCGCACTCGGTTCTACCGGTCGGGGCCCTCTACGCAGGCTCGCACTGAGGTCGTCGCAGACACGGTTGTGGCGATGACGCGCCGCAGAGCGGTCCAGGCGGCGACTGCCGCTGTCGCGCACCACCTCGTCGGCGGCGCATGACCTCTGGCGTTGGATCAGGCGATGGTGACGGCCGGATCCAGGTAGACGTCCTGGATCGCATTCAGCAGCGCCACGCCCTCGGCCATCGGCCGCTGGAACGCCTTTCGGCCCGCGATCAGCCCGCTCCCGCCGGCCCGCTTGTTGATCACGGCAGTGCGAACCGCCTCGGCGAGGTCGGTTTCGCCAGCCGATGCGCCGCCA
>JANOKQ010000274.1:0-7601 GCA_031419375.1 Acidimicrobiaceae bacterium | reverse complement strand
TCGTCACCACCAACCCTGGTGCCTTTGAGGGCACGCGCATCGCCCAGAACATCCCGGTCGCCGGGGGAGTGAACACCTTCACCTGGAACGGCACCACGGCCACGGGGCAACCGATGCCGAACGGTACGTACTGGGTGTACGTGGTTATGCGCAACGGTGCCGCCGTGGGGACGAATTACTCGAGCGGTCCGGTCCGGTTGGAGAAGCCGGTGCCATCGACACCCAGCTTCTTCGTGCCGCTCACCCCCGCCCGCGTGCTCGACACCCGCACGGGTGAGGGGGGCAACATTGCCCCGCTCGGCCAGCAGGTGTTCACTGAGCTCGATGTCACCGGCGTCGGTGGCGTGCCCGAAACCGGTGTCACTGCGGTCGCGATGAACGTCACTGTCGACGGCCCCACCAGCGCGGGGTTCATCACGGCATGGCCGAGCGGTCAACCGCGGCCGGGTGTGTCGAACCTCAACTTCGTGGCAGGCCAGACCGTGCCGAACCTCGTCACCGTGAAGGTCGGTGCCAACGGTCGCGTCAACCTGTTCAACTCCACCGGGATGACGAGCTTGATCGCCGACGTCGTCGGCTACTACACGTCTGTTGCACCGCCGTCGGGCGGGCGGTTCACCTCCCTCACCCCGGCCCGACTCCTCGACACGCGCGACGGCACCGGCCGAGGCGGCGCGGTCGGCGCGGTTGGTGCGGGGCAGATGATCGACCTGCGCGTGACCGGTGCCGGTGGTGTGCCGGCCGCGGGCGTGAGCGCGGTTGCGCTGAACGTCACCGTCGATCAGCCGACATCCACCGGGTTTGTCACGACGTGGCCCTCCGGCGAAGGTCGCCCGAACGCGTCGACGCACAACTTCGTTCCCAACCTCACCGTCGCCAACCTGGTGCTCGCCAAGGTGGGTGCCAACGGCAACGTGTCGATGTTCAACTCGGCCGGCTCCACGCACCTGGTTGCTGACGTGATCGGTTACTTCTCGGCCACTGGTGGGGCGTTCATCCCTGTCGATCCCGAGCGCCTGGTCGACAGCCGCGACGGCACGGGCGGCGTGCTCGGTGCGCTCGGGCAGGGTGTGTCGATTGCTCCGACGTTGTCCGACGGGACCCCGATCCCCGTCGCCGCCGCCGCCGTGGTCGTCAACATCACCTCGGTGAACAGCACGATCCCGTCGTTCATCACCGCGTGGCCAACGGGCGTGAGCCGTCCCAACGCGTCGACGCTGAACCCTCGCCCGGGGGTGCCAGTGCCGAACCAGGCGTATCTCAAGGTGGGCGCGGGCGGCAAGCTGGACGTGTTCAACGCCTCCGGAGGCACCGACGTGATCATCGACATCTTCGGCTACTTCCAGTAGAACTCAAGATCTGGGCAGGATTCCTCTCGGAAACCGGGAAGAATCCTGCCCAGATCTTGAACGATCCAGCGGATCAGGCAGGCTCCGGCGATGGTGGCGGTGATGACGTTGACCATCAGCCATGTGCGCGGAGCGAGCCAGCCGCTCGACGAGAACGCAGCTGTCCTGAGCGACCATGGCCCGTCGGTGCCGACCGAGTACCGCCGCAGCACCCACCAGAAGGTGGTGATCTCGACCGCCACCGTGACGATGACCATGACGATGAGCATGCCGCCGGCGAGCATCGCCATGGCGGGGGTGAGAGCGCGGCTGCGGGGGCCTGTTTCCGCCCGGGCGATGAGCAACAGCGCGACGACTCCGGTGGCGGTTGGTAGCGAGTAGCGCCCCTGCCAGATCGGCCCCAGCGTGCGATGGAACACCACCTCGAAGATCACCGGGACGATCACCACCGCAGCGGCCAACACCGTCGCCGAAGCAATCACGCCCCTGCGAGTCGCGCCCCTGCGAGTCGCGCCCGTCTCAAGATCCGCGCCCGTCTCAAGATCCCCGGGGGCTCGCAGACCGGTGGCCCGCAGCCAGGCGACGGCGACTCCGATGCCGAGCAGCCAGGCAGCCACCGTTGCTGCCGGTGCCGCGAACTCGAGCCAGCCGAGCGAGGCGACGAGTTCGAAGACGGTATGCGTCACGTCGCCGATTGCCTGACGCGTCGCGTCGCCGATCGATCCGTTCCCAGCGGTCCGCGAATCGTCGATGTCCAACCCGGCGGCACGGTTCCATGCCGCCAGCCAGCCGGTTGCAGCGACCACCGGGCTCCACAGGATCATGCGTTGCCGCCACGTTGGCCGGCGCAGCAGTTCGATCATCGTCAGCGCGGTCAGCGAGACAAGCAGCGCCACCGGCCGGCAGGCCACGGCAAGCGCAAGCGGGACCGCCACCCACCACGCCTGGCGGATGCTCGGATCGACGACCCACCTCGCCACGCCAACCCACGCAAGCGACGCCAACACCAACTCGAAGCCGTTGGGGTTGACAACTCCGATCAGGAACCACGCCGACGGGGTGATTGCCGCGACAACCACCACAGCCCTGCGGCCGAGCGGGCGGAGTCGCGTCAGCACGCACATGACGACGATCGAGTTCCACAATGCTGCGACCGCCCGGTACCAGTACACCTCGCCCGCACCGCCAATGAGTCGTACGGGGCCACCGATGAGCAGGTAGTACAGCGGCGGGTACCGTCCCGCAGATGTGGCTGCCTGCGCTGTCTCATCTCGGGTTACGTCCGGGTGTCCGGTGCCCGATTCGGTTGCGCACTGGGAAGTGACCGTGGAGTCGTGGCGGTAGCACGTCGGGTCGCCGACGGCGAGGGCTGCGGGGACGGTGACGACGCGGTATCCGCTCGGCAGACCGGCTGCCGGTAGGCCGAACATTTCGCCGCGGGCCACCGCCGCAGCGCGCAGCACGTGGGCCGGTTCGTCCGGTCCGCCGTACCGTCCAACACCCATCGCCCAACTCATCGCCAACACCAGCACCAACACCAGCACCAGTAGCCCGGCCAGCAGCCCGGCATTCACATCCGTGGGCTCGCGAGTCGACGTGTCCGCCGGCCGGACACCCCTATCTCGCATCACCTCGGCACGGTCAACGGGTGTCGGCGATGCGCCGTCCGCAGACCACGGTCTCGTTGTAGGTGAACACCCGACCGACCGCCTCAGGAAACGGGAACGAGCGCGAGCGGTGCACGTTGAGGCCGGCATCGGCGAAGACCGATGCGATCACCGCAGGTGGCATGAAGGTGATATGGGTGGGGTCGGATCGCTGGCCGCGCTGTTGCGGGCAGATCACGACGACCTGACCGCCGACAGCCAGGAATGGCAGGTACCGCTCGATCAACGTCGATGCTTCCTCCGACGTCATGTGCTCGAGGACGTGGGCGAACAGCAACGAGTCGAACGAGGCGGCCACCGCATCAGCCGATCCGTCGAAGTCGTCGGTCGCGTAGGCCGTGAGCCCGCCCGCTCGGGCGATGGCGACCGAGGCGGGATTGTGATCGACGCCGACGCCGTTTCCACGCAGGTGTCCGAGGTTGCGGCCCGCGCCGCACCCGATGTCAAGCACCCGCCCGAGGTCCATCCGGCGGATGTTCCAGCGGTAGGGAAGCTGCGGATCAATGATTCGCCGCCACCCACGCCGTTGGCCCACCGACCCCGCCAGCCGCGTCGCGTAGCTCGCATCGCGGGTGTCGGCGGGGTGGTCGGGTTGGGGTGGAGCGACCGGTTGTCGAGAAATCCACCTCCATGGTGTCAAACTCGACAAGCGGCTGCTCCAACCTGGCCGGCGGACGCTCGGCTCAGCGCCCCCGGGGCCCGTGTCGCCGGTGCTGTTGGGGCCGGTGTTGCCGGGAGGGGTCATGGGAGGGGCCGGTCTTGTTTGTCGCGACGTTCGGCTTTGGCGGCTTTTTTCCACTCCCGAACGCGTGACAACGACACGGTGTCGTAGATGTCGGCGATGGTGCGCGGTGAATCGTCGGCGAACACCCCGGCAGCCTCGCGCCATCCAACCGGGGCAACCCCGAACCGTTTGGCCAGGAGGGCGACGAAGATGCGCGCCTTTTCGTCGCCAAAGCCTGGCAACGTTCGCAGCCGGCGGAGCAGCTCCTCGCCGCTGTCGACGTCGCGCCAGACGTTCTCGCCGATGCCACCGAAGTCGGCCACGAGCAGTCCGCACAGCGCATGGACCCGTCGGCCCAGGGCCGCGGGGAACCGGTGGATGGCCGGCTTCATGCAACACACCCCGACGAAGGCCGTCTCGTCCATTGCCGCGATTCGCGCCGGATCGAGGTGCCCGAGCCGCGAGCGCAGGGTGGCCGGACCTGCGAAGGCCCACTCCATCGGCACCTGCTGGTCGAGGAGCATGCCGATCAGCAGGGCGGTCCCGTCGTTGTTCAAGAGCCCATCGGCGTCAGGTTTGCCCGTGATGAACAGGGTCCCGGACATGGCATCACGCTAGCCGCCGGCGCCCCTACGCTTTGGGCGTGATCGCCGTGGTGGTGTTGACGTACTCCGCTCCGCCGGGGATGCTTGAAGACTGTGTCGAATCAGTTGTCGCCTCCGTCATGACCGCTGGCGGCACCCGCATGTACGTGGTGGACAACGGGTCGAGTGCGGCGGCTCGGCTCGATGCCCGATCGGATTTCGTCGGCTGCGAACTGATTGTCACCGGCTCGAACCGAGGGTTCGCCGGCGGGATGAACGTGGGGATCGAGCGGGCGTTGGCCGACGGCGCCGCCATCGTCGTGCTCCTCAACGACGACGTCGTGGTCGAACCTGACTGGCTCGGCGGTTTACTCGCGGCATTCGGCGACGGCAGGTCGCCGAGCATCGACGACGCTCACGCCGATGGGCGTGGCGGGGGGCGCGAGAAGATTGGCGCGGTGCAGCCGATGCTGCTTGCCGCAGGTTCTGAACCGCCGCTTGTCAACAGCCTCGGGGTGCAGCTCGGTCCCGATGGGGCCGGGCGAGACATCGGCATCGGCGAGGCGCCACCGACCGACCTCGGCGCCCGGTCGATCGAGTTGTTCACCGGCGGCGCGGTGGCGCTCAGCGCCGCGTTCCTACGCGATGTTGGCATGTTCGACGAGCGCTACTTCCTCTACTACGAAGACGTCGACCTTGGCCTGCGCGGCGCGTCGCGCGGGTGGACCTACCGCTGCGCGCCGGCCAGCCGGGTGTGGCACCGCGGCAGCGTCAGTACGTCGCGCAGGCCCACCCGAACGGCGTACCTACGCGAGCGGAATCGCTTGTGGATCCTGGTCCGGCACCGTGGGATCGGTGACATCGGCCGCGGCTATTGGCTCTCGATCCGGCGGCTGCGCCATCGTCCGCGAATCGTTCATCTACGCGCGCTCGGTGCCGGGTTGGGTTCGATTCCGCGCCTGTCGATCTTGAGGATTCGCTCGTCGAGCTTCTTGCGATAATCAAGAGTTCGTCTGATCGTCACCACCGCGTGACGGGCGACACATGAGGCGCTTCAGCACCCACCATCATCGTCCCGATACCTCCACGACGGCAAGTGTGGACGGAGCGGGATGTCATGGCGAGATCGCGAAAGTTGCTCGGAGCGCTGAGCGCCGTGCTGGCGCTGGGCATGGTGGCACCCGTGTCGGCTGCAGGTTCGCCGCCGTACATCCCCGCAGACGCACCCTGGTTGACCACCGTCAACTACTACCGCGCGGTCGCCGGACTCAGCCCCGTCACCGAGGATGCGGCGATGTCGAACGGTGCGTATCAGCACTCGTGCTACATGCTGCTGAACGGCATCTCCCACGACGAGGTGCCGGGCAACCCCGGCTACACCCCCGAAGGCGACCTCGCCGGCAACAGCGGCAACGTTGCCGTATCGAGCGCGTTCGGCACGACGGCACGTAGCCACATCGAGTTGTGGATGACCGGCCCATTCCACGCGATCGGCGTCCTGCGCCCAAACCTCAACACGGTGGGCTTCGGCAAATGCGATAACCAGAGCACGCCCAAGTGGCATTCGGGCGGCACCCTCGACGTGTTGCGTGGGCTGGGCCCGAAGACCCCCCAATCCAATCCAATCCTGTTTCCGGGCAACGGTTCCACCACCAACCTCAACCGCTTCATCGTGGAAACCCCAGACCCGCTTTCGTTCTGCGGCGGCGCCGATTGGCAAGACGGGGTTGCCGGCCTACCGATCATTGCGATGATGCCAGAGGCCGTCACCGGCGGCGTCAGCGCCAGCATCAGCGGCCCGACGGGTCCATTGGCGACCTGCGCGATCTCTGGGCTCAACACCAGCGGTCTCGCCAAGTCGATCCTGCAGGGTGACAACGCGGTGGTGGCGATTCCAGCCGCGCCGCTCGACCCGGGTACGTACTCGGTCAGCGTGTCCACTCAGGCACGTACGGTCAACTGGAGCTTCACCGTCGATCCGGCTGCGGCCAACGGTACGACCGCGCCGGCCGCACCACCGCCGCCGGCGCCGACCGCGACACCGAGTGGGCCGGCCGTTCGGTTCCAGCCGCTGCCGCCAGCACGCCTGGTCGACACGCGCGAGAACCTCGGAGCTACCCCGTTGGTGAGCGGTGTGTTCAAACGAGTTCAGGTGTCCGGCCGCCACGGTGTCCCTGCGGGGGCGAACGCGGTCAGTGCCAACTTCACCACTGTCAACCCGAAGGCGACCGGCTTCTTGACCGTGTGGAACTGTGCTGCCGATCGCCCAACTGTGTCGACGGTCAACTTCGCCGCCAATGAGGTCGCCCCCAACGCGGCATCGGTCCCGCTCGACGCGACCGGCGGCGTGTGTGTGTTCTCCAGCTCCGACACCGATCTGCTGATCGACGTCAACGGCTTCTATGCCGCATCGGGCTCCGCCCGGTTCACCCCTGTCGTGCCGGTGCGGCTGATGGACACCCGTGAGGGGCTCGGCGCACCGGGGCGGCTCGTCGCCGGCCAGACGGTTGAACTGCAGATCGGCGGCACCGGGCAGATCCCCGCCGGCATCGCCGCCGTCACCTTGAACGTGACCAGCACCAGCGCCGCCGCCACCGGCTACGTCACCGTGTACGCCTGCGGCGGCCCTGTGCCCGCGGTGTCCAACCTCAACCCTCGCCCTGGTAAGTCGCGACCGAACCTGGTGATCACGCCAGTGTCGGGTGCAGGCAACGTGTGCATCTTCACGCTCACCGAGACCGACCTGATCGTCGATGTGACGGGCTACCTCAGCGCCAACTCGACGAGGATGTTCACCCCAAGCGTGCCGTTCAGGTTGGTCGACACGCGTGAAACGGCGCGGCCGGAAATGCACCTCGGCACCAACGGCACGGCCGTGGTTGCGGGCCAAACACTCGTCGTGCAGGTGGCCGGAACGCGGGGCGTGCCGACAGCGGCCACCGCAGTGTCGCTCAACCTCACCGTGGTCGGAGCGACGCAGTCCGGCTTCATCACGGCATGGCCGTGCGGCGAGCGCCCGGCGACGTCGACTGCGAACTACGACATGAGCGAAGCAATCTCCAACGGAGCGCAGCTGCCCCTATCGGCCACCGGTGCTCTGTGTGTGTTCGCCCAGCGCGATGCCCACGTGATCATCGACGTCAACGGCTGGTGGAGCTGACCCTCCCCGCTCCGGCGACTGGCCCGGGTTTCAGACGGCGTAGGGGTCGATCGCGTCGGGGTCGATGCCGTATTCGCTGATTGCTTTGTGGACGAGGTCGGCGTCGATCTCGCCACG
>JANOKQ010000273.1:0-4105 GCA_031419375.1 Acidimicrobiaceae bacterium | reverse complement strand
CGTTCCTTTGGGCACCCCCCCGTGGCGTTCCGCCCCCCCACGATGGAACCGTCCGAACACCGCTACCCGTTGCGGTTCCGGCACCCCTGGGCCGGCGTCATCGATGATAACGAAGAGCTCCGCGTCAGTGCAGGCGATGATCACAGCTGTGGCTCCACCGGCGTAGCGATCAGCGTTTTCCAACAGATTCGCGATCATCCGTTCGAAACGGACACCGTCGACGACGAACTGGTGATGGACGTGAGTGGTTGGGTCCCCGTCGATCGCGCCTAGCTGGTTGACGATGATCGCCGCGTCGAGGCCCATCCCTGCCACCGTGCGTTCAATGATGTCGACGATGTCGACCGGCTCGAGGTGCAGGTCGGCGACGCCCGCGTCGATGCGGGAGATTTCGAGCAGCTCCAACGTCAACCGCTGAAAGTGCTCCACCTGTTCGGCCAGCGCGTCCACGGCGAATGCGGCGCGACCGGTCAGCTCGCCACGGCGGGCAACATTGATCGCCGCACCCATCGCAGTGAGCGGCGTGCGCAGCTCGTGGCTGACATCGGCCGTAAAGCGGAGCTCACGCGCGATCCGGGCTTCGAGGGATTGGGCCATCTCGTTGAAGCTGTCGGCGACGGGTTGCAGATCGGGGTCATGGGCCACGCGTACCCGTCGCGACAGGTCGCCTTCGCTCATCGCCTGCGCCGCCTGGGCGACATCGGTGAGCGGGCGCAGCAGTCGTTTCGACGCGAGCCATCCGGCCACTGCGCCGGCGAGGGTGGTGATCGAGGCCGCACCGATCAACACGGTGGCCAGGATCTCGAGCGTGCGCTCGTATTCGGTCACGCTCACGAACTCGTAGTACTCGGCCCCGGTGCCGGGCAGCGACACCCCGATCAATACGTAGGGCGCACCGTTGACCTCGATCCGCTGGCGGAACGCGCCCCCACCGTCGATCGCGTCGCGCACCGACTCGCGCACCGACTCGGGAATCTGCGTCTCGTTCAGCTCAACGATCGGGGCGTACCAGTTGTCCTCGAACCACAGCACCGGGCGGGTGTTCAGCGCCGAACGCAGCGAGGTCAGTGCCTCGTCGCCGCCCGTGTCACCGGCGGCCAGGATGCCGCGCACGACGAGGGCGTTGAGCAGCACCTGACGTGTTGCCAACGTCTCGCGCTGGCCGAGCAGGTACCAGCGGGCCAGTTGGTACGTGGCCGTGCTGAGCATGACGGACAGCACCAGCGCCAACACGGCGAACCCGAACGCCGACCGGGCTCGCAGCCCCTGCGGCGCCTTTTTCACGTGGCCCCGCGCCCGCAGCAACGAGTGCCCGGCTGGGCGACCACATGGATGAGACACGCGTGGTCATCCACGACTGCAAATCTACCCACCGGTTTGTGCCGGTGCATGGCAGCCGGAACGCCGGTCCACGGTGGCGCGGCGGTGTTGGCTACGGTCCCCGGTGCATCGCCGCGCAGGACTTGCCAACGACAGAGACCAGAGAGAGGGACTGGTGACCGCTGAATCCGACGTCGCGGGGCCGGGCACCCGGATGCCCGGGAGTGGGTTGGGTGGCTTGCTCGACGGGGGAGCGAGCGTGCTGGATGGCCGAGACCGCCCGCCGGGTGTGCGCTGCGGTGCCGGAACTGAACGTCGTCGTCGATGCCGATACCGGGTACGGCAACGCGTTGAGCGCGGCGCGGACCGTGGAACTGTGGGAGCACGCCGGCGCGTCGGGGCTGTTCCTCGAGGATCAGGTGTGGCCCAAACGCTGCGGGCACATGGCCGGAAAGCAGGTGGTGGAACGTGCCGAATGGCTGGCCAAGCTGCGTGCCGCGTGTGCGACGCGCACCTCGCTGCACATCGCCGCGCGCACCGACGCTCGAGCCTGCCTCCGTTTCGCCGAGGCGATCGAACGGGCCAAGATGGCCCGCGACGCCGGGGTCGACGCATTGTTCGTCGAGGCGCCGGAAACGGTCGCGGAGATGGAACGCATCGCTGCCGCCCTGCCCGGCATCACGCTGGTGGCGAACATGGTCGAGACCGGCAAGACGCCGTTACTCACGCCGGCGGAGCTGGCCGAGCTCGGGTTCCGGTTGATCGTGTCGCCGTTGTCGCTGCTGTTCAGCGCGGTGCTGGCGATGCAGACCACGCTCGCGCAACTGGCGATCGACGGGACAATGCGCAACCACCTCGACCAGATGATCGACTTCGACGGGTTCGGACACGTGGTCGGATTGGCCGATCATCTCGACGCCGAGCAGCGCTACCACTGAGAAATCCCTCCGCAACCGACGGTGCGGGCACTAACGTCGGAGGCCCGATGGGTGATGGGCTGTGAGCGACAAACCGACCTCCGCGTCGAAGCCCCTGCCGGTGACCGGAGCGTGGCGCCCGGGCGACGACGCGGGGCTCCGTCGGTTCTACGCCACGCCGCCGAATCGGCTGTTCGCGCTCGACACTGGGACGGCGTTAGCGGACATGGTGGTGGCTTACGAGACATGGGGCACCCTCGACGGGCGCGGCTCGAATGCGGTGCTGTTGTGTCATGCGTGGACCGGAGACAGCCATGCCGCAGGCCCGGCAGGTCGGGGCCACCCGACCCCGGGTTGGTGGGACGACATGATCGGTCCCGGCAAGGCGATCGACACCGACCAGTTCTTCGTGGTGTGCGCGAACGTGCTCGGCGGATGTCAAGGTTCGACCGGCCCCGCCTCCCCGCATCCAGCCGACGGCCGCCCGTATGGGAGCCGGTTTCCGGTCGTGACCGTACGCGACATGGTGCGTGCGCAGGCCCGTCTGGCGACGCATCTCGGCATCGACGCGTGGCACAGCGTGGTCGGCGGTTCGATGGGCGGGATGCAAGTGCTCGAGTGGGCGGTGATGTTCCCGCAGCGGGTTCGTTCGATCGTCCCGATCGCCACATGTGCGCAGGCGACGGCACAGCAGATCGCGTGGGGGGCAATCGGTCGCCGCGCGATCCGGCTCGACCCGCGCTGGCGTGGTGGCGACTACTACGACGCAGCACCCGGTGACGGTCCGGCCGAGGGCCTGGCCGCAGCGAGGATGGTGGCCCAGGTGACGTTTCGCAGCGACAACGTGTTCACCGATCGGTTCGGGCGCGAGCTCGCCGATGGGTCAGAGCTCGACGGGCACCTCGATCTGTGGCAGCGCTTCGAAGTGGAGCGCTACCTCGACCATCACGGCGAGAAGCTCATCCGCCGCTTCGACACCAACAGCTACCTGATCATCGGCAAGGCGATGGACCTCCACGATGTGGGCCGCGGTCGGGGCGGGCTGAAGTCGGCCATGGGCCGGATCACAGCTCCGGCGCTGACCATTGGGATCTGGAGCGACATGCTCTATCCGTCGTACCAGCAACAGCAGATCCACCGGATGCTCGACGCCAACGGGACGCCGAGCAGCTACGTCGAGATCGACTCGCCGCACGGTCACGACGCGTTCCTGATCGACCTCGACCAGGTCGGCGACGCGCTGGCCAAGTTCCTCGATTCAGTCGGGTGACGGCGTCCGGTCAGCCGGTCCGGTCAGCTGGTCCGGTCAGCTGGTCCGGTCAGCTGAGGTGCTGACGAGCGGTCGGATGGCTGCGATGGCCCTACTGTTTCGCGGCAGTCTGAGCGCCATCATCGCCGGCCGGTCGAACGAGTCACGCCCGCGCAGCACGAACACGGCGCGCCCCCTGGGTGGCTCGGGGGACTCCGCCACCATTTGCCAGATCGTGGTGCGGTGGCGCATGTTGCGCTTTTGATCGACGAGCAGTGAACCGTCCCGGGTGACCGAGAAACGGGTTTCGCGCCACCGCGACATGGCGTTGCCCTTGTCATCGAGCAGTTGGGCATTGCACAGGAACCTGGTGCCGTCTTTGGCCACCCAATGTGGTTCGATCATGAACCCGAGCCATCCCAATCCAGCTATCACCGCGACAGCCAGCACGATCCACACGACATCCATTGCCGCCAAGCTTGCCCGATCGAGGCGGCGGTCGCCCACCAATCGGTGACGAATGTTGTCGTTGACCGCCCACGAGCTGGCTTGGTGCGCGAGAATGGCCGGATGCTTCGCCGGATGCTTCGAGGGCGCGATTCCGTGGAGGGTGCGCAGG
>JANOKQ010000272.1:0-2366 GCA_031419375.1 Acidimicrobiaceae bacterium | reverse complement strand
CGACCGGGCGGATCACGACCGGGCTCAACTTTGAACGTGCGCGTTTCGACCGGGGTTGGCCGGGGAACCAGGAAACGCTGAGCCGTTGCGTGCGGACGTTCCCGCGCAACGGTGACAGCCCGTCACGCCAGCAGACACGTGCATCACCAGCACTAATAGACTTGGAGCCCACATGAGCGAATCGGTACGAGATATGGCCGGAACAGTACGCGACATCACCCGCGACGCGACGGGATCCACGGTTCATTCGCTGTCGGACTTCGTCGACCAAGCCCAACACCGGATCAACCGTCAGCGACACGCAGCTCGGCGTACTCGCCAGCGCCGCGAGGCTCTCCTGGTTGCGCTGCTCGTGGCTGTGGCAGCGGTCGTGGTGTTCCGTCGTCGGCGTGCGGCAGCCCAACGCGCTGCGTCGACCGCGTGAGCCCGAGACCCGCATGGCGCCCGATCACTGCGCAGCACGCGCCGGGCGACCTGCGGGCTTGGTCGCAGATCGCTTCGTCGCACGGGTCAACGCGGCCTTCGTAGCGTTGGAAGCAACACGCGACGAGTCGCTACGCGACTTGGCCGCAACTGCCGTTGCGGCCCCGATCTCGGAATCGGCGCCGGCATTCGCCATCCCACCGGCCCAGTCGGCCAGGTGTGAGCGGACGAACCACTGGTAGCGCTCGAGGATGCCGGTTTGTTGAATGAGCAGATCCTCCGACACCGGGTCGATCTCGGTGACATCGTCGATGGATTCGCGATGAGCCGTGATGACGCCGGCGTACACCACGTCCAGGGCACCGAGATGGGCCAACGCGTCGGCCCGGCACAAGCCGTAGTCATCCCACGCACGAGCGGACACGAGGTTCCCCGGCAGGCCGTTCGGTACGCCGCCCATGGTGGCGATCCGCTCGGCGAGATCATCGACCATCACCTGGACTCCTGCGTACTGCGGGTCGAGCATGGTGTGGACGCCGATGAAGTTCGCTCCGACGACGTTCCAATGGATGTGTTTCAGGGTGAGGCTCAGATCGATCAGCGCCACGAGGCGAGTCTGCAACACCTGCGCCACCTTGCCGCCTTCGTCGGCGGACAACCCCGGCGCGGTGAACGACGCGGACCTGCTGGAGGTGACGGGCTGACCGGTGCGCTTGGTCGCACTGGCTCGCTTGGACGTGGCTGAACCCCGGTCGGGACTACTCATCGCTACTCCCTTGATCGTTGATGAACGCAGCCGAGATACCCCGTCGACGAGTTCCTCAAACGCTCAACCGGCCGGCGCAGCTTCGGTATCGAGGTAGGTACGCAGGCGCTCCAAGCTGCTGGCGATCAGCCGTCCGACGTGGACCTGGCTGGTACCGATGATCTCGGCGATCTGCGCTTGGCTGCACTCTTCGAAGAAGCGGAGATAGATGATGCGCTGCTCGCGTGGTCGCAACTTGGAGATCACCTCGGCGAGGACCTCGCGGTTGAGCACCATGTCGATGTCACCCGTATCGGCGCTGTCGCGGCGCTGCACGTCGCCGGCAACGTCGAGAGCTGTGGTCCGGTATGCGTTGTTGGCCTCGAGCGCCTCGAGCACAACATCCTCGGTGACGTTCAACCGCTTCGCGATCTCCTCGACCTTGGGTGATCTGCCGAACTCCTTGGACAGATCGTCGGTGGCCGCATTGACGGCGGGGCGAATGTCTTTTGCCCGCCGGGAGACGTGCACGCTCCAGGTGTGATCCCGGAAATGTCGCCGGATCTCACCGACGATCGTCGGTGTGGCGAACGCGCCGAAGGGAACCCCGTGTGACGGATCGAACCGGTCGATCGCTTTCAACAGACCGAGGCGACCCACCTGCAACAGATCATCGAAGGGCTCACCGCGATCGGTGAAGCGACGAGCCGCCCGATGGGCGAGCCACAGTGTCCGTTCGACGATCTCGATCCGCAGGTCCTCGTCGCGGGTGGTGTGATACTCCGCAAGTGCGCAATCCACCCACTCTTCGTCGTCGTCGGTGCTGTGCTGCATGGCGGTCACCCGCGGGTCTGCTCCACCGACGCCCAAATTTCGGCGCGCCCATCGTTCAGCTGGATGCCGTGATCGGAACACACCGCAGACAGCACGGTCCGGCACAGGACGAGGTCGGGGTGGTTGACATCGAAGTCGTCGATGACGGTGGTGCCGCGCACGGTGAAGGAACCACCCGATACATCGAACTCCACGGCGATCGTGCAGTCGGCCCCGTGCTCGATCAAGGCGACCATCACTTCGCTCACCGCAACCTTGATGTCGTCGATCTCGTCGACGTTGAATCCGGTCAGCGAGGCAACCCCGCTGGCGGCGAGGCGGGCAACCCTGGACAAAGATGGGTCGGGGGGCAGTTCCAGGCGAA
>JANOKQ010000271.1:0-4707 GCA_031419375.1 Acidimicrobiaceae bacterium | reverse complement strand
CCTCGGGGCTGATGGTCACCACCGGCATCGTCGGCGCTGGCATCCCGATCGCCAACGGGTTCGGGCTGGCAGCACAGATGGGCGGCACCGATCAGGTGTGCGTCGTCAACTTCGGCGACGGCGCCGCCAACATCGGGGCGTTCCACGAGGGCTTGAACATGGCTGCGGTGTGGAAGTTGCCCGTGATCTTCGTGTGCCAGAACAACCTGTACGGCGAGCACACGCCAATGGCGATGAGCACCGGCATCGAGTTCATCTCCGAGCGCGGCGCCGCCTATGGGATGCCTGGCGTTACCGTCGATGGCAACGACCCGGTGGCCACGTGGAAGGTGATGGGCGATGCCGTCGCCCGGGCCCGGGCCGGCGACGGGCCGACACTCGTCGAGGCTCGCACCTACCGCTTCTTCGGTCACTTGGTGGGCGACGCGATGGAGTACATGGACCAAGAGGAACGGCGACTGGCGATGGAGGCCGACCCGGTGGTGGCCTATCGCAACTGGCTGCTCGGCAACGGTCATGCCAGCGAAGCCCAACTCGTCGAGATCGAAGAAGTCGTCACTGCGGCGATCGACGATGCGGTCGAGTTCGCCATGAACAGCCCGTTCCCCGACGAATCCGAGTTGTACACCGACGTCTATGCGGAGGCCACGTCATGAGCACTGAAACCGAACATCCCGTGTTGCCGATGGCTTCGGCGATTAACCAGGCACTCGACGTCGCGATGGGGCTCGACCCGAAGGTGTTCCTCCTTGGAGAAGACATCGCCGAGCCGTCGGGGGGCGTGTACAAGGTGACGAAAGGATTGTCCACCAAGTACGGCACGAATCGAGTTCGCAAAACGGCCATCAGCGAGCAGGCGATCATCGGCGCCGCGGTGGGGGCGGCGATCGCCGGGTACCGGCCGGTCGCCGAGATCATGATAATGGACTTCCTTGCGGTGTGCCTCGATCAGGTCACCAACCACGCGGCCAAGATCCGGTACATGTCGGGCGGGCAGACGCCGGTGCCGATGGTGATCCGTACCTCGGCGGGTGCCGGCCGGGGTTTCGGCGCGCAGCACTCCGAACTGTTGGAGTCCTGGTTCGTGCACACGCCCGGCCTCAAGGTGGTCATGCCCTCGACCCCAGCCGACGCGAAGGGTCTGCTGCTCACTGCGATCTTCGACGATGATCCGGTGCTGTTCATCGAGCAGATGATGATGTACTGGGACGTCAAGAAGTACGGTGGCCCGGTGCCGCCAGGCGATGTGCGTATCCCCTTCGGTGTCGCCGACATCAAGCGTGCCGGCACCGACGTGACCATCATCTCCTACGGCCGTCAGGTGCACGAGTGCCTGCGCAGCGCCGAGACGCTGGCCGCCGACGGCATCGAGTGCGAGGTGGTCGATCTCCGCACGCTCGTGCCGCTCGACGAAGCCGCGGTGTTCGCGTCGGTGACCAAGACCAAGCGGGCTGTTGTGGTGCACGAGGGTGTCACCCGGTGCGGGTTCGGTGCCGAATTGTCGAGCCGCATCCACGAGGAGCTGTTCGGCGAGCTCGTCGCGCCGGTGCAACGCGTCGGTGGGGCCAACACGCCGGTGCCGTATGCCTCCAACCTCGAGGCTGATTTCATCCCCCAGCAGTCCGACATCGAAGCCGCCGTCCGCCGCGTGACCGCCTGACCGCCTGATGGCCACGATCGGCGGGACCGCCACGTCGACGCGCGCGTGAGCGTGGTCGATGCGTGTTTCGGGGTCGGCTGGTGGTGTTCAGGCGGCGCGGATGGTGGGGTGGCCGCGGGGTTTGGAGATCAGGGTGGGTCCGTCGGGGGTTGTGAAGTGGGTGTCGCCGTTGGGTTGCAGGGTGATCTGCCAGTTTTGGCGGTGGATGAGGTGATGGTGGCAGCTGCACAGCATCATCAGATTGTCGATTTTGGTTTCGCCGTGTCTGCGCCACCAGCGGACGTGGTGGGCGTCGCAGTATGTGCCGGGCCGGTCACATCCGGGGTGCCGGCATCCGCCATCGCGGGCGAGGACGGCACGCCACAGTGGTGTCGGGACGGTGCGGATGGCGCGCCCGTAGTCGAGCACGACCGATCCGGAGCGGAACACGCGTTGCAGGGTGCAGTCGCACAGGTTGGCCTCGGTCGCCCAGTCCGGTAGCAGTTGCCCGTCGACTGTGAACCCCCGCCCCGTGAACAACTCTTTCGGTTCACCCGGGTGGTCATGCTGGCATGAACCGCTCGACGGTCCCGACGGGTCCGCCCCGCTCGACGGGCTGGACTCGCTCGGCTGGCCGGGCTGACCTGGTTGGTCGGGGTGCGGGGCGGGGTTGTCGGGGGTGGTGTCGAGGTTGTCGATTTGGATGTTCATGGTGACGTCGGGACGGTTCCGGGGTGTACCGGTGCCGGTGTGGTTGGCGTTGAAGAACGACATGATCTCCACGACCGCATCGGCGTTGCGGGTTGTTGTGGAGCGGGCGTCCCCGGCACCGCTGGGTCGTCGACGGGCAGCGTTGAGGGCTTGTTCGACTTCGGCGGCACCGACAGAATCGAACACGAACCCGCCGAGCAGGCTGCCATCACCAGCACGCGCGGACCGCCATGACCGTTCCGGCACGACCGGTTCGGGCATGTCGACGATCGCTTCCGCGTATTCGCGCCAGGCCTGACAGGCGATCTGCGACTCGGCGACCGGTAAACCGTCGACGTTGTCGAGCATGTCGTGTTGGCGTTCATGGAACAGATCGGCGATCGGTCGGGTGACCATGGTGCGGATCGCGGTGAGTTGACCGGCTGATAGCACCCCGTCGACTGCTGCTTGGCCGATGAGTTCGTTGGCGATCACCGAACTTGCCTTCGCGCAGTAGCCGGTTGGCGTCGATGCGGCTCATCCGGCACAGGTCGCGCATCCATGCGCCCATCGTCACGTGTCCGTCGAGGGCCCATCTGCCGTCGTTGGCGAGTCGTGCTGCGGTCGCGGCGAGGAATGCGTGTTGGCGTTCGTGGGCGGCGATCAGGGCGATGAAATCTTCGGGCGACACGACGTCGTCGAAGCTGTGGCGGGAGTCCGCCGACATGCATGAAAGCGTACACCTGTTCGACGATGATAGCGCCCGGTCCCCCATATTCTGTATGGCTTTCAGAGATACACATGGCCTGAACATCAGCCCGGGAGATACCCGTCGACCACCGCATGTTCCCGTGCATCGGATCGGCAAGGAACACGTCACCTTCGAAGCAATGTCGCTACCGCACCGGGGACCCGCCCAGCCGTACGCCTAGCCGACAACGAGCGGCTGCGGCTTCGGCTGGGCGACCGATCGCCGCGCCCGCTTGAGCTTCGCTTCTGCGGCTTTGGTCCGAAACGCTCCGGCGATCCCCTCCGGGTTGTGGACGGCGGTGAAGATCAACAACACGCCGCCGATCAGCGCCTCCCATTTGCCGAGCGACCCAATCATGCGGCTGGTCGCAAAGAACGCGACCCCCGATGACGCAACGATGCCCGCTGTGACCGCCCCGCTGACACTGGTGATACCGCCGAGGTATGCCACGGCGAGCGCCGTGAGCGATGCCACGGTGCCATAGGACACGTCCGACACCGTGCCGAACCGGTAGGCGATGAGACAGCCGCCGACACCGGCGATGAACGATGACAGGGTGAACACGAGCAACTTGCCGTTGGCGACGCTGATGCCAATTGCGCTGGCGGCTCGTTCGTTCGAACGGATCGCCAGCATCCGCCGGCCGGTCGCGCTGCGACGAACGTTGGCCACGGCGAGCGACAACACCGCGGCGACGACAACCAGCGCAATGCCGAACACCGGTCGGGACGACTTGCTCCCAAGTACCAGACCGAGGTCCCACCCGCCGAGCTTCGGATGGGGGATCTTCGCCCCGCCAGTCGACACGTCACCGACGTAGTCCGGATTCTTAAAGATCAGCTCCGAGATCGCGACCCCGCCGGCCAGGGTCACAATGGCCAAGTTGGTGCCGCGCACACGCAGCGCCGGCAGGCCGACGATCACACCGAATATCGTTGCCCCACACGCGGCCAGGAACGGAGCGATCGGGAACGGAATGCTCCACTGCAGCGCCAGTTTCGACAATGCGAAACCGGCGATTCCGGCGAACGCCATCTGGGCCAGCGAGGTCTGGCCACCGAACCCGGTGAGCACCACGAGCGACAAGGCCAGCACCGTGGCGATGGTTGTGGTCATGATCGCGCCGCGCCACAACGGGCCGAGCAGCAGCAACCCGGCGATCGCAACCACCACCGGAACAGCAACGGTGGTCGCAGTCACCTTGGCAGGCGGCACTGCGGGAAGCCGCCAACCGTCGACCGCGCCGCGGTCGGGAAGCCGCTCGCCGAGCACGACCATGGCAACGATGATCACCAGGAACGGCAAGCCCTCGCGCGCGCCGTACTTCGGGAACCAGCTGAGGTCCGATTGTACCTTGGTGAAGGTCGACTGGACCATGCCGATCACGAGTCCTGCAACGACGGTCGGCCAGATGAACCGGAACTTGCCAAGCAACGCGGCACCGAGCGCGGGGATGAGGAAGCCAAACGTGAACACACCCGAGCTGAGTTGGATCATCGGCGCCGCAAGTATCGCGATCAAGCCACCAACGAGCGAGGCGACTACGAAGCTCAGTCCGGCAAGGAAGTCCGGTGAGAACCCCGACAGCACGGCACCCTTTTCATTGTCCGCCGCAGCGCGGGTGATC
>JANOKQ010000270.1:0-1718 GCA_031419375.1 Acidimicrobiaceae bacterium | reverse complement strand
CACCACCTTCACCGTGGGTCAGCCCGGTGAACTGGAAGATGTCGGCATGCCGAGCCGCGATCGCGACGACGCGACGACCGTGCCCGCCCAGCAGCAACGGTACGTGAGCTTGAGCCGGCCGCACTCCAAGATCGTCGACCGCGATCGTGTGGTGCACGCCGTTGAACGTGCACGCACCGGTGTCGAGCAGGGCTCGCAGGACGATGATCGATTCCTCGAACCGGGCGACGCGTGGGCCGGGGGCTCGCAACTGCAGGCCGATCGCGTCGTGCTCGGACTGCATGTACCCGGTACCAAGACCGAGCACCAACCGACCGCCGGTCAGCAGATCGACCGAAGCAGCGGTGCGGGCCAGCAGTGCTGGATGGTGGAACTCGTTGTTCAGCACCAACGGACCGAAGCGCAGCCGCGTTGTCACCCCGGCCGCCACCATCAACGGGGTGAACGGATCGACCGTACCTGTGTGGTCGTAGGAGAACATCTCGTCGTAGCCGAGGGACTCGATCTCACGAGCATGAGCGGAAACGCCAGCAGCGTCAGCGAAGTCGACCGCCTGGATCGCGAATCGAAACGGTGGAACCACCCGCGTCACCGTAGCTCGCTGCCGGGACACCGCTGGCCGACCCGAGACAAGGGTCGAGACAGCAGGAACCTAGTTCAGATCGAGAAGGTCGGCGATCACCGAACGAAGGTGCGCCAGCGTGACCGGACCGACGTTGCCACGGCCCCCGTCATCCTTGACGCGCTCAATCTCGGCGACGGTCAGCAGGTGGCACTGGCCCACCGAGTTCTTGGCGAGTCCATCGCCGTCGACCGGGATGTCAGTCGCCATCGCCTGCTGCACGTTCGATGTCACGGGCACGACATGGAACGTGCGCGGCATCTGCGCCACGATGAGGTCGGCCGTGACGACGACGACCGGGCGCTCGAACCCGGGTCCGCTCCCCGCCGGGATGCCGAAATCGACGGTGATGATGTCACCGGCGTGCATGCTGGTCCACCGTGGCGAGTCCGACGGCGATGATGGCCCGCTCGGTGCTGGTTGTCTCCTGCGCAGCCAACTCGGCACCCCTGCGCCGCTGGCGTTCCGCCCGAACGAGACGGCGCAGGATCTCGTCGAGGGTGAGGTGCTCGGCAGCGGCGAGCGCGCCGATCTCGTCACGCACAGCTTTCGGAACCCGTATGGTAGTCGATGTGGTAGCCCTTGTACCATTCAGGCTACCTGCGCCACGGCTGCGCCGACAAGCATGACGTGACGACCGAGCGAGTCGCCATGCGTCCGAAAGCAGCATTGGCATCGCTGATCTCGACCCAGACTCAGACCCGCCGAAGATTCTGATCATCGGACCCGACCAGTCCGGCAACTTGCTCGAACTCATCGCCCTTGTACTGACAGGCGACGACATCCTGGTCATTCATGCGATGCCGCTACGAGCGACTTTCTACTCACTGCTCCCCGATCCGACGGGGTGAACATGCACAAGACGACACCAAACATCACCCCAACCTGACGAGTCCTGACGGATGACGAGATCGACGCCATCGCCGACGATGTCGCTGTTCGGCAGTTCCACGTCGATGCCATTCGCCGCCGCGGTCGCCCGCCGCTCGGAGCTTTTCCATCGCGACTTGCGCGTGTTCGCCTCGATCCCGATCTCCACGACTCGCTTCGCGTGCGTGCGATCAAGGACCACGCGACGAGCAGCGAGGTCATCCGC
>JANOKQ010000269.1:0-3147 GCA_031419375.1 Acidimicrobiaceae bacterium | reverse complement strand
GTGCGCACCGTGGTGCCGAACATCGGCTGATAGCGCTCGTCGTCGGGATGGGCGACCATCGCCACACAACTGGCCAGCAGTTCCGGTCGGGTCGTGTCGATCCACAGATGGTCGCTCTCGGTTCCGGCATCGGTATCGGGGCCTGCGCCGACCCGGTGGAACGCGAGCTTGTGGTAGGCCCCGGGCACATCCCGGTCCTCCATCTCCGCTTGGGCGACGGCGGTGCGTTCGTCGATGTCGTACAGGGTGGGGGCGTCCTGCTGGTACGCCTCGCCGCGGGCCAGGTTGCGCAGGAACGCGCGCTGACTGATCCGGCGGGCGCGATCACCGATGGTGGTGTACAGCAGCGACCAGTCGACCGACAGCCCGAGGCGGCGGAACAGATGCTCGAACGACTGCTCGTCGAGGTGGGTGATCTCGCGGCACAGCTCGACGAAGTCGGGCCGGCTGACCGGGATCGCCCGATGGTCTTTCGGGACGTCGCCGTGGAATGGAGCGGTGAAGCCGGGGTTGGGGGCGAGCGACGGGTCGCAGCGCACCCCGGTGAAGTTCTGCACACGGCGCTCGGTGGCGAGGCCGTTGTCGTCCCATCCGATCGGATAGAACACCGCCTTGCCGCGCATCCGTTGAAAGCGGGCGATGGTGTCGGTGTGGGTGTAGCTGAAGACGTGCCCGATGTGCAGCGAACCGCTGACAGTCGGCGGTGGGGTATCGATCGAGAACACCTGCTCGCGTCCGGCCGTGCGATCGAACTGGTACACGCCGTCGGTCTCCCAGTGCTGCATCAGAGCGGTTTCGATGCCGTCGAGTGTGGGTTTGTCGGGGATGCCGGGCGGCGGGTTCGTCATAGCGGTGGCCAGGCTATCGGCGGCCGCAAACGCGGTCGGGTCCCAATGTCGGTGCCGCCGTGGGTGGTGTGCGGGTACTGGAAATCTCAGGCTTGTGAAGCGCGGCTCACATAGGCTTGCCGACATGTTGCACCTGTACGACACCGCCACACGAGGCGTTCGCGAGCTTCAACTCCGTGAACCCGGCACCGTGAGTGTGTACCTGTGCGGCCCCACCGTGTACGGCCCGCCGCACCTCGGCCACGGACGGGCCACGCTCGTCTACGACGTGTTGCGCCGCTACCTCGAATGGACCGGTTTGAAGGTCCGCCTCGTCAGCAACGTCACCGACATCGACGACTCGATCATCAACCGGGCCAATCGTGAGGAGCGTCCGTGGCAGGAGATCACGCAGCGATGCGAATCGGTGTGGTTCGAGGCGATGGGCAAGCTCGGTGTGGCCCGGCCCACCGATGTGCCACACGCCACCGAGTACGTCGAGCAGATGACCACGATGATCGGTCAGCTCGTCGACATCGACACGGCTTACATCACCAACGACGGCGTGTACCTCAGTGTCGAATCCGTCGAGGATTACGGCCTGCTCGTCAATCAACGGCTTGCCGACATGATCGAAGGCGGCGGCGACCGCGAGGTGGTGGGGGCCGGCAACAAGCGCCACCCGGCCGACTTCGTGCTGTGGAAGTTGGCCAAGCCGGGCGAACCATCATGGCCCTCGTCGTGGGGTGAGGGGCGGCCCGGGTGGCACAGCGAGTGCGTGGTGATGAGCCTCGATCTGCTCGGCGAGGGGTTCGATCTGCACTGCGGCGGGATGGACCTCAAGTTCCCGCATCACGAAAACGAGCGGGCTCAGGCCGTGGCGCTCGGCAAGCGTTTCGCCAACCATTGGATGCACAACGGTTTCGTCGTCGATGCCGAGGGCGAGAAGATGTCGAAGAGTCTTGGCAACGTCGACAACCTGCTCGACTTGATGGAGCACTACGACCCGCGTGCCTACCGGATGTTGCTGTTGCAGTCGCACTACCGCGGCCCGGTCAGTGTGGGCCAGGACAACATCGATGCCTCTGTCAAAGCGCTGGCCGGCCTTGATTCGTTCGCCGCCCGCAGCGCGTCGGCCGTTGCCGAGACGCCCGACGCGGTAGCCGACGCGGGTGTGCTCGCTCGCTTCCGTGAGCGGATGGACGACGACCTCGACACGCCGGGCGCGACCGCGTTGTTGTTCGACACGGTCCGCCGGGCCAACGCTGCACTCGATTCCGACGATGCCATCGCCGCTGCACTCGTGCTGGCGATCACCGAGATGTGCACTGCGTTCGGTTTGGTACTCAACGCCGGAGGCGATGTGCCGCCCGAGGCGAGAGCCGCGGCGGCCGCGCTCGACGCGGCCAGAGCAGCGAAAGATTTCTCCACCGCCGATGCGCTCCGAGCCGAGCTGCACGCGCAGGGTTACACCGTCGAAACCACCAAAGCGGGTACACAACTGCGCAGGTGAGCGGCGGGGTGATCGGTTCGCGCCGATGAGGCTGCGACAATGGGAACATCGTGAGAACTATCGTCGACCCATCTTCGGCCCACGTTGCCGAGGACGTCCCCGCACTACGCGGGCTACTCGAGCTTGATCGCCCGATGCGCCCTGTCGCCGCCGCCCCGGCCACCGCCCGCCCCGCCACCGCCAGCCCCGTCACCGCCGGCCCGGCGAAGATGGGCTACCAGCCGGGCCTCGATGGTGTGCGTGCGCTGTCGGTGCTCGCCGTTCTCGCATATCACGCCGGGTTCTCGTGGATGCATGGCGGCTTCCTCGGTGTCGAGGTGTTCTTCGTCGTCTCCGGCTTCTTGATCACCGCGTTGCTGCTCGACGAACGCGAGCGCAGCGGCAGGATCGATCTGCGCGCGTTCTGGCTGCGTCGCGCCCGCCGGTTGCTGCCGGCATTGGCGCTCGTGTTGGTTGCGGTGGGCGTGTGGGCGGCGCTTTTCGGTGACGCGCAGATGCGGTCCGATCTTCGGCGCGACTACCCGTGGGGCATCTTCTATTCGGCCAACTGGGGTCAGATCTTTGGTGGCGCGCAGTACTTCGGCAACCTGTCGCCGCTGCGGCACCTGTGGAGCCTTGCCGTCGAGGAGCAGTGGTATCTGCTGTGGCCGTTGGCCTTTGTCGCGCTGATGCGGAGTCGTCGGCCGCACGCGCAACGCGGCCGCATCCTGCTCGGCTGCGCGGGAGCTGTGATGGTGACCACCTGGTGGCTGGCACGAGCGGCACAGCTCACCGATGATCGAGTCAACGTGTTGTATCTGTCGACGT
>JANOKQ010000268.1:0-4635 GCA_031419375.1 Acidimicrobiaceae bacterium | reverse complement strand
CTCCACACCAGTCGGAGACATCACGATGACAACCCCGACCGATCACACCTTCGTGTTCGCCGATGACGGCTCCCCTGCCTGGGATGTCGCCTGGCTGTGGATCTGCAACCACCGGTGGGCCCGATGGCAACTCGACGTGATGACCGCGCTGACGCCCCGGTTTCCCTGTCGCCCGGATCCAGCACGTCGAGCATCGGCGGGGTAAGCCCACAGCCACGATCCTCGAAGAAATCGAACGACTCGAACCACAGCTCGTCGTTCTCGGCACACGCGGACTGACCGGCTGGAAACGCGTTCGACTCGGCTCAACGGCAGGGACGGTCACGCGGGTGGCACCATGTTCGGTGTTCGTCACCGGCCTACCCGACGACGACTCCCGATAGCCCCGGCAACGACCCGTCCGGTTCAGCTCGTGTCAGGCGAGGCGGACACGTTCGAGATGCCGCGGGACGACCGCTTGCCAGTTGAGACGGTCCTCGATTGCGTCGTGGAGCGCACTCGACGCATCCGGTTCACCGTGCACCAGATAGGCCGTATCTGGTTGCTGGGTGGCCGAGCCCAGCCAGCCCACCAACTCGTCATGATCGGCGTGCACGGAGAAACTGGGGATGTCGACCACCTCGGCACGGACACGCACATAGCTGCCGAACATCTTGATCTCCGACTGCCCGTCGGCCAACGCCCGCCCCCTCGTACCAGCCGCCTGGAATCCAACCAGGATCACCGTGTTACGTCGGTCGGGTAACAGCCGGGCAAGGTGATGCAGCACCCGGCCACCCGTCGCCATACCCGAAGCCGACACGATGATCACCGGGAACCGAACCTGGGCAATCCCCTTGGAGTCCTGCACATCACGTACCTCGATCAGCTGGCCGGTGTCGAACGGGTCATCGTGTTCGTGCCACTCGGGCTGCACATCGGCGGCACCGCCGCGGATTGCATCGCGGTAGACCCCGAGCGCACGCAACGCCATCGGGCTGTCCACGTACACCGGGAGACGGGGGATCTCACCTGCCTGCATCAGCTCACGGAGGTGGAACAGCACCACCTCGGTCCGGTCCACCGCGAACGCGGGGATGAGCACGCTGCCACCCCTGGCAGCCGTGCGGGTGATCGCGTCGCGGAACCGGTCTAACGCCCCCGCGTCGTCGTGCAGCCGACCACCGTAGGTCGATTCCATCACGACTACATCCGCACCGTCGGGCGGCGCCGGTGGCACCAGCAGCGGATGGTTCATCCGGCCGAGATCACCGCTGAACAACACCGTGCGGCCGCTCTCGGTGAGCCGGATGGTTGCTGTCGCCGAGCCCAGGATGTGACCTGATGGCCGCAGCTGAACCTCGATGCCCGAGGCGAGCCCGACCCACTCGTTGAACGGGTGAGCGTCGATCTGGTCGAGGGCGCGGACGGCGTCGACTTCTGTGTACAACGGCAGCGCGGGGTGGTGTTTGGAGAACCCCATCCGGTTCGCATACTCGGCCTCTTCCTCCTGCAGGTGGCCGCTGTCGGGGAGCACGATCGCTGCCAGGCGAGCGGTGCTGTCGGGGCACACCACCCGCCCACGGAAACCTTCCCGACACAGTCGGGGCAGGTAGCCAATGTGGTCGATGTGCGCGTGGGTGACCACGACCGCGTCGATTGATGCCGGGTCAAGCGGAAACGGTTCCCAGTTCCGTAGCCGCAACTCCTTCAAGCCCTGGAACAGACCACAGTCGACGAGGACCCGGGCGTCGGGCGTGTCGATCAGGAAGCGGCTGCCCGTCACCGTGCCGGCCGCGCCGAGGAAACTGAGCATCGGTACGGCTGGACGAGGCCACTCAGGGTACGACGGCTCCTCCACGATCTGCCGACTATTCGCACTTGCTGACTTCGCGCGGCTCATGGTTCCTCCTGAGGTGACGAATCGATTCGACTTCGATCGGGTAGCGGGACGATCACAACGGGGCAGTCGCTGTATTGACCCAGATAGCTGGCGACGCTACCCATGAGCAGGATCTCAAGTGGCCCGATCCCCCGGGCGCCCACCACGATCATGCACGCATTGCTCTGACGAGCCACCTGCTTGAGCAACACGCGCGGATCGAGCGCCGTGACCACCGTGCGACACTCGATACCCGCTGCGGCGGCCACCTGGCACTGACCGTCCACGATGGCTCGAGCATCACGTCGGAGAGGTTCAAAGACCGCGCCAGCCAACTCGCCGCTCGTGGAAATGAACCCAGACACCGCGATGATCGATGCGCCCGTCGCCTGCGCCACCGTGATCGCCCACTGCATCGCCGCGGCGGCGTTTGCTGAGCCGTCAACCCCGACGACGATCGGTCCGCGTGCACTGGCCGGCTCTGGCGGCACGATGATCACCGGGCACGGCGCGTGCTCGGCGACACGCCGACTCACCGAACCCAGCAAGCGACCGGAGACGGAGCCGAGACCTCGCTTGCCCACCACGAGAGCGACGGGCTGCATGCTCTTGGCCGCGTGCAAGAGGGCGAAATCGGCCGGTCCTCGTTCAGCCAACACCTCGACGTGTTCCGCATCCGCGCCGAGTACTTCGCGCACGAACTCGGCCACCTTGCCAGCAACAACGGCATCAACCTCGTCAGGACCACGCAACGGTGGCCGGCCCGGCAGCATCGCCATCGACGGATACTCCCAGGATCGCACCACGCACAACCGATCCCCCATCGCTGCGGTGAAGTCGTATCCCCACCGCAACGCGACGCGCGAGCCGTCCGACCCGTCGACTCCGACCAAGCACACCATTCGCGAACCTCCTGGGTTGGCCGGGCACGCTCATTGAATCCGGCCTCTCCTAGTGCTGCCGCGCGGAAGTAGGTCGCGTATGGGTTCATGCGACGAGTGGGTCGGCGGCGTAGGTCCATCTGAAGGGTTTGGCGGTCTCGTCGTACTTGGCGATGTAGGTGAGCATCTTGGTGATGAGGTCGTCGCGTGAGGTGAAGTTGCCGTTGCGGATCACTTTGCGTTGCAGTATCGAGAAGAACAGTTCGACCTGGTTGACCCAGCTGGCATGGGGCGGGGTGAAGTGCACGACCCAGCGGGGATGCGCCGCGAACCAGGCTTTGGTGTGCTTGGAGCGGTGACTCGATCCGTTGTCGAGCACGGTGTGGATCGCGAGGGCCGGGTCGATCGTCTTGTCGATCTCGTCGAGGAACGCACAGAAGTTCTGCGAGTCGTTCTTGCCCGGGATCGGCTCCGCGAGGACCTCGCCGGTGTGCACGTTGAGTGCGGCGAACAGCGACGCGGTGCCGTGACGGATGTACTCCCACTCGCGGCGGGATCGGCGCCCGACCCGCGGTGGCTGGGTCTTGTGCTTGCGTTGCTTGGCTTGCACCGAGGTCTTTTCGTCGACCGACACCACAATCGCGTTGTCGGGGCAGTTCAAATACAGGCCGCAGACGTCGCGGACCCGATCCCAGAAGTCGGGGTCATCGCGACGGTTGAGCCAGCCGCGCACCTTCGTGACATCGATGTGCATGGCCTTGAGGATCCGGCCGACCTGCGAAGCGGAGATCTCGATCCCTTCGGCGAACAACGCGTCGGCAAGTTCGAGGTGAGTCCACATGGGCACGGGATCGTCGTCGTCCTTTTCCGATGTCGCGACCGCGGCGAGCTTCATGCGTTCGTCGTGCCCGATCCGTCGGGGCCGTCCCGGGCGGGGCCGTTCCTCCAAACCGTCGAGGCCATCGGCCAAGAACCGCTTACGCCACTCGCCGACCCTGTGCTGATCCATCCCGACCTCGACACCGATCTTGGCGAGGGACACACCTTTGTCGCACAGCAAGATCGTTCGCGCGCGGCGCACCTCGCGAGCCGACGACGTGTGCGCACGCACCCGACGCTCAAGCTCGTCGCGATCCTCGTCAGCCAACACCAACCGCTCGACCGTGAACCCCATATAAGTCTCCTCCAACGCTGAGAACACCCATCACAGCACACGCGAGCTATTTATGCGGGGATACACTAGGGCTTTCGCCTACTCGAACTTGCCGGGCACCAGACGGTAGGCGTCATAGACGGCATCGATGGTCTTGATCGTGCGCAGCACCGATTCGAGGTGTGACGGGTCGGCCATTTCGAACTCGAAACGCATCTTGGCGACCCGGTCGCTGCCGGTATGGGTGGAGCAGGCGACGATGTTGATGTGCTGTTCGCTGAGGGAGTTGGCAACATCGCGGAGCAGCTTCGAGCGGTCGAACGCGATCACCTCGACACCGGCGCGGAACACGGTGCCGCGCTGGTCGCCGTGCCATTCGACGTCGATCAACCGGGCTGCCTGCTCACCCATCAAGCTGACCGCATTCGAGCAGTCCGCTCGATGCACCGACACGCCGCGGCCGCGGGTGACGAAACCGATGATCTCGTCGCCGGGGACCGGCGTGCAGCACTTCGACAGCCGGATCAGGACATCGTCGAGACCTTCGACGTGCACACCAGGGTTCCTCGTCGGACGGCGGTGGGCACGCAGGTTGAGCACGCTCGACGACACCTGATCTTCCTCGCTGGCCCGGTAGGTGCGCCCAACCTTTTGCGTGAACGTGTGCGCCGAAACGTGGTGCTCGCCGATCGCGGCCAGGAGCGCATCGAGGTCGCCATAGCCAGCCGCGTCGATCTCGG
>JANOKQ010000267.1:0-4663 GCA_031419375.1 Acidimicrobiaceae bacterium | reverse complement strand
CAGGGTCAGGCCCATCGGGAAGTAGCCGGCGTAGATCACCCGGTCGGCGCCGCGGGTGTTGGCATAGTCGATGATCCGCTGGTCGTAGTGCTTGGGGGCGAACGCACTGGTGGAGTAATGCAGGTTCGGCCACTTCAGCATCAGCTTGACCATCAACTCGGTCCACGGTTGACAGCCGTGACGGGTGACGACGATGAGCTCGGGGAAGTCGTAGCAGATGATATCGAGCATCTCGACGTGCTGACACATGCTCGGCAGCCGCGGACCGGGGATGCCCGCGCAGATGAACACGGGGATGCCGAGCTCGGCGCAGGTGGCATAGACCGGGTACCACTTCGCATCGCTGATCGGGATTTGAGGCGTACATCCGGCGGGGAAAGTACCGACGGCGCGGATGTCGAACTCGTCTTTGAACCGTTTGATCTTGCGCACCGCGCCGAGGATGTCGTTCGCGTCGGCACTCGTGGAGGCGATGAACCGGGTGGGGTGGTCGCGCAGCGCACGTTGACCGACCTCGTCGTCACAGCCGATCAGGCCACGCTCGATTCCGTACATGTCCATCTGCCCGAGCGTGACCGCGACCGGGTCGAGGTCGCCCGGCAGCGCACCCGGCACGTTCCCCTTGAACAGGTACTCGACCGGAAACATCGTCGCCTTGCTCTCGGGATCTTTGATGTTGTCGCGAAAGAACGAGTACGTCTCCTCGGGATCGGAGCGCATGAACCCGATCATGCAATCGATGATCCCGACGTCTGTTGGCATGACCATGATCGTCAGCCCTTCAGCAGCGCGAGAGCGTTGGACGACATCACTTGGCGCACCTCTGCATCGGAGAAGCCGTGGAGGTCGTTGACGAATGCGAGCGGATCGGCAAGGCCCTCGGCGTGCGGGTAGTCCGAGCCGAACAGCACGTGCTCGATGCCGAGGCAGTCGGCCAGGGCGCGGATGTTGTCCTCGTAGAACGGCGCCACCCAGAGGTGGTCGCGTAGCTGCTCGACCGGGTCCGAACCGAAGGCGTGCGGGTTCTGGGCATAGGCCTTCGTGAGCTTCTTCACCAGCGGCACCACCCACTCGCTGCCCGATTCGATCGCCGCAACCCGCAACGCCGGATGGCGGGTGAACACGCCGTGACACACGAGTGCAGCAAACATGTCGAACGGGGCCCGGTCACTGGTGATGCCGCGCAACGGCGAGAAGTTGAACGACTTGAAATCGCCCGTCGGCTCCCAATCCTCCGTGTAGCGGCCGTAGCCAGCGTCGCCCGAGTGGAATGCGACAACCACATTTGCGTCAGCCGTCCTCGCCCAGAACGCGTCGCACACGGCGTCACCCGGTGAACGGCTGCCTCCCGCCGCGGTCGGCACCGGGGCGGCACGCATCACGACCACACGCACCCCGCGGCCGATGGCCCAGTCGAGTTCCTGCACTGCCCACTCGGGATCGGCGAGGGTAATGTACGGGGCTCCGAAGATGCGGTCGCGATAGGCAAATCCCCAGTCCTCATCGAGCCAGCGGTTGAACGCCCGGAACGCTGCACACATCGCCGGCACATCGTGACGCAACGACTCCTCCATGCCAACACCGAGCGTCGGGAAGAACAACGCCGCATCAAGCCCCTGGGCGTCCATCAGCGTCAGCCGCGCATCACGATCACGGTAGGCCGCGGGGATTGGGTCGAGCTCGCCGAACATCGTCCGCAGATCGCCACCTGCGACCTTGCCGCGGAAGTACGCATCGAGCGCGCCGGGCTTCGACACGGGATCGAACGTTGGATTGGGGATGAAGCTGTTGACCTTGCCGCCGACCAGCAAACGCTGCTTACCGCCGACCTCGGCCCACTGCATGCACCGCCGCGCCATGTCGGCGGGGATGTGCCGGGTAAAGGCGTCGGTGGCTTCGTAGTAGTGGTTGTCGGCGTCGAAGGCTCGGAACCCGAGTGCTGTCATGGCCCAACAGTACCGGTATCTGACGCCCCGTCAGATACCGGGCGAGGTCGCTCAAGATGTCGATGCGTCAGACCAGCCAACCGATTCGGTCGATCACGACATGGGTTCGATTGGCACCGCCGCGGATGGTGATCCGACCTGCATCGTCAAGGTCGGTGATCACGCCGTTGGCAATGTTTTGATCGGGACCCGACCAGTTGATGCTGGAGTTACCGGGCCACGCAATGCCGGCACGGTTGACGGCGACGAAACCACCGTCGCCCTCGGTCTCGGTCACGGTGATGTTGATCACCGCACCGCGGGAGCCGGGGAAGCCGAGGGCGACGGTTCGTTCCTCGTTGGCCGCCAGCTTCCCGCCGGCTGTGCGCGTATCGAGCACGCGAGGAATCACTCCGACGAAGGGCCGAAACGCCTGGGTCGGGGCTACGTAGCCAACGGTTGCGCCGTATATCGAATCACCGGCGAGCACGAAGAACTGCAGCGTGTAGGTGGAGTCCTGCGCTGTGGTGACCGGCGATACAAGATCGATCGTTTGTGTCTTTGCACCGCCGCCGGCGACGAGCGTCTGCTGAAGCAGCACCACTGGCGGGTTCGGCGTGTTCAGGTTTCGCCGATGGATCTCGATGATCGGCTGGCCCTGATAGGCAACGTTCAGCTGACGAATCACCGATCCGACCGGCAGTGGCAACGACACGCTCAACCGACGGTTCGGAGTGAGCGAACCAGTTCCGCTGGTGTCGTCGGAGTAGCGGCCTTCGACACCGTTGCTCAGGCTGGTGAAGAACGCGAGTGCGTCGAAGGGAAGATAGGTGAGCGCGGGGTTCACCGCGCCGAGCAACTCGGGCCTGGGTAGTTCGGGAGCGACGCCACGTAGCGGCACGGCTTGTACCGCTGTGGCGCTGGCGACACCAGCGGTGGAACCGAGTCCCAGCGCTGCGGCTCCAGCAAGGACCCGCCGTCGCGACACCGTCGGGGACGGAACCTTGGCTACATCGGACATGTCATATCCTCCACTTCAGAGATTTTCGATGCACCGTACCAGCCCCGATATATGGGCCGGGGAACGGCTGATCAGTCCAACAGCACAGCTCGGCCGTGGCGCTGGAACTCGGCGGCGAGCGCGGCTGCATCGGCGGCGGTGAACGGGCGGTACCCACCGTCGGGCGTGACGACCCACACCGGGTCGGCGCACCCCCAACGCTGCGCGACCAGCTCGCGTTTGAGCACTTTGTTGGTCTGGGTGAGCGGCAACGCGCCGGCGATCCGCACGAATGCCGGCCTCCACTTCGGGCCGAGATCAGGCTGGTCGGCGAGGAAGACGGTGAACGCCTCGGGGTCGAACACCGCGCCATCAACGAGCTCCATCGCGACCATCACCCGGTCGCCGACGCGCGGGTCGGGGACGCCGTACACGGCGCCGAGCACCACGCCGGGGAAGCGAGCCAGGATGCGCTCGATCGGCGCAGCGGCGAAGTTCTCGCCGTCGACGCGTAGCCAGTCGGCGTTGCGTCCGGCGAAGTAGAAGAAGCCGGCCTCGTCGCGGTAGCCAAGGTCACCGGTCCAGTACGCACCAGCGCGCAGCCGTTCGGCGTTGGCCTCCGGGTTGTTCCAGTACCCCTCGAACGCGGTGCCGGCAGTGTTGACGATCTCACCAGTCGCCGCAGCCGCATTGAGCAGACGGCCGCCATCGTCGAAGCGGGCCCGAACACACTCGTCGCCGGTCGCAGGATCGAGGATCTGCACGGTCGGTGCGGCAACACCGAGCGCACCGGCGGGCATGTCGGGGACACGGATTATCGAGGCTCCGGTTTCGGTCTGTCCGTAGCCATCGATCAGGCGACACCCGAAGCGCTCGGCGAACCTGGTCAGGTCGGCGTCGTTGGCCTCGTTGCCGAACCCGCGGGTCAGCGTGTGGTCGCGATCGTCCGGCCGCTCGGGTGTTGCCAGAACGTAGGCGAGCGGTTTGCCCACGTAGTTGAAGTACGTGGCCCCGAACCGGCGCACATCGGGCATGAACTCCGATGCCGAGAACTTGGCGCGCAGCGCAACGGTGGCACCGGCCGCCACACTCGGGCCCCAGCCGGTGAACAGCGCATTCGAGTGGAACAGCGGCATCGATACGTAGGTGATGTCACTCGCATCCAACCCGACGACCCCGATCATTGCGCCGCACACGAACGCCAGTCGACCCTGCGTGCAGACCACCGCCTTCGGCGTTCCCGACGTACCGGAGGTGAACAGCAACAGGAATTGGGTCTCGGCCGCGACGGGCGTGGTCGGCAGCGGGGCGCCACGGTGGCGATCGAGCGCGGCTTCGAACTTCCGGCCGCCGAGGTCGAGCACATGGTTGGCGGCGACACCGACATCGATGCCGTCGAGCAGGGGCAGGTACGCCGCATCGGTGACCACCATCTGGCAGTCGGTGTGGCGCACGTCGTGGGCCAACTGCTCACCGCGCCGGGTGGGATTGATCCCCACCACGGTCGCCCCGGCGAGGGCCGCAGCGCCGAGCCACATCGTGAACTCGGCCACGTTGTCGAGCAGCACACCGATGTGCGGTGGCCGCTGCGGATCAGCGATCGACGTCCACAGCGCCGCTCGGACGGCGCAGCACTGCACCCACTCGCGATACGTCCATGAACCGTTGCTACTGACGATGGCGAGCCGATCGTCGTCGGCCCGAGCGCGGACGATGTCGGCCATCGACGTGAACGTGG
>JANOKQ010000266.1:0-1971 GCA_031419375.1 Acidimicrobiaceae bacterium | reverse complement strand
AGCCGAACGGCTGATCCTGTGGGCGATCGTCGAGCGCGGGCGGGCTCTGTCGTCACTGACCACCGAGGACGCCATTGCCTACCGCGCCTTCCTGCGTCATCCGGGGTCACGCGCGCGCTGGGTCGGCGCACCACAGCCGCGGTCGTCGCCCGCGTGGCGCCCCTTCGCGGGCGACCTATCGGCGCGCTCGGCAGCCTATGCGCTCTCGGTACTCAACGCCCTGTACCGCTGGCTCATCGAGCAGCGCTACGTGCTGGCCAACCCATTCGCCGGCGTCAAGGTGCGAGGCGGCCGGGCGGCGCAGCTCGACACGTCTCACGCCTTCACCGAGCACGAGTGGAAGCTCGTTCGGGTCGTCGCCGAAGGCCTGGAGTGGTCCTACGGCTGGAGCGAGCCGGCCGCGCAGCGGCTGCGCTTCATGCTGGACGTCGCCTACGCCACGGGCCTGCGAATCAGCGAACTCGTGGGCGCACAACTAGGCGCGATCGACTCGGACCCGCACGGCGACACGTGGATCCGGGTCGTCGGCAAGGGCCACAAGGCCGGCAAGGTCGTGCTGCCGCCGCTGGCCCGGGCCGCCCTCGATCGCTACCTCGTTCAACGGAGGCTGCCCGTGACGCCCTCGAAGTGGCGTCCATCGACCCCGCTGGTTGGCAGCCTCGGAGAGGATGGAAACGGGATTTCCTCGTGGCGACTGTGGCGAGTGATGAAGCGGTTCTTCGCCACGGCGGCCGACGTCGTGGAGGAAAGCACCCCTGCTCTCGCCGAGAAGTTGCGGCAGGCGACGCCGCACTGGACGAGGCACACGCACGCCACCCACCTCCTCGAAGGTGGCGCCGAGCTGACCACGGTGCGCGACAACCTGCGGCACGCCTCGCTCGCCACGACCTCGATGTACCTGCACGCCGACGATGCCCGACGGGCCAAGCAGGTGGCCGATCGGTTCGCGGCACCGCCTTCGTAGCCTACAGTCAGTCTGGTCTCACGCATCTCACCACCCATGCAGCCAATCATCTGCGACGCCTGCCGTCAGCCGACGGTCGCCCACGATGTCGTGAACTACGGGTCGATGGAGAGTGGCTACAGGCAGCTCTGCGGCCGATGCTTCAACGAGGCCGCAGCCAGCCGCCTCGGGCTGCAGGGGTTCGAGCACGTGGTGTTCGAACCTGTCCGCATGGTCGACGGGCGTGGCACCGAGCACGAGTTCCGGTTTCGCACCAGGCTGTTCGGGCCCGGCGTGGCGATCGACGCGTTCGAGCTGCCCGATGGCTGCCCGGCCGGGTATCAGTTTCAAGTGATCGGGGAGCCAGACGACGACCCTCTGGAGTTGCTGGGCAAGCTGATTGGCAAGATGCGCCGGGCTTTGGCTCTCACCCATCTCGAGGACACTGACCACGGGCCGCAGGTGAACGATCGCCTGATCTTGCGTGGCACCGTCGACAGCGATCCCGACGAGGATCATCGAGTGCCGATGGTGGTCATTGATGGTCGTGAGATTTCCTGGGACGAACTCGGCCGCATGGTGGCGGCTTTCGAGGGCTGGCAGTTCAAGCTGGAGTTTCGCGACCGGAGCGATGAGGTCTGACCCGCTTTCGCTCGCGTACCGCGCGGCATATGGCGGCGCAGAGCTGACCATGTTGCGGGGCAATCTGTGGCACTCGTTAACCTCCACGCCGTCGATGTACTAGGGTGTGTCATCAATTAAGCCAAACGACAGCGGCGGCCAAATGGATGGCGCCCAGGAAGTTACGTGCGGTTTTGTCGTAGTGCGTGGCAATGGTGCGGTACTGCTTGAGCCGGGCAAAGAAGTTCTCGATCAGGTGACGCGCCTTGTACAGCTGGCGGTTCAATAGCTGCGCTGTTGCCTGCGCGAGCTGATCGGCGCAATCACCACAATCTTGCCTTTCTGCACCAGCGGCTCGATCACCCGGGCCTGCGCGTCATAAGCCTTGTCTGCAATGACTGTTCCTG
>JANOKQ010000265.1:0-2603 GCA_031419375.1 Acidimicrobiaceae bacterium | reverse complement strand
GAGAAATCCACCGTCGCGGTGGGTTTCTCGACAGGCGACCGCTCCAGACGCGAGGGTTTCGGCTGTCTGCGATACTCACCGTGTGGCGGTAGCCCCAGACACCGTGAACCAATCCCCCGGTGACGACCGCCAGCGGACGCGCCAGCGGACGCGTCGGCGGCGCCTGGCCGATGCGATCATCGGCCACCCGGCGACCCGCCGACTCGCGCTCACCCATGCCGTAGACGACTTTTCCGATTCGATGATCAACCTGTCGTTGCTCGGCTCGCTGTTCTTCAGCGTGTCGCTCGAAGCATCGCGGGGCCGAATCCTCACCTACCTGTTACTGACCGCGGCACCACTGGCGATCGTGGCACCGGCGATCGGACCCCTGCTCGACAGGTGGCGCGCCGGATACCGCACCACCATTCTCGGCTCGCAAGCCGTACGTGCAGTGCTGTCGTTGGCAGTGGCCGGCTCATTGCAATCCCTCGCGTTCTACCCGCTGGTGTTCGGCATCTTGTTGTCACGAAAGGCGTACGCGTTGGCCAAGACGGCGATCGTTGCCGATCTCGTTCCAGACCGCAACGACCTCGTCACCGCGAGCGGCCACCTGGCCCGCACCGGTACGGTCGCCGGCGGCGTCGGTACGGCCATCGCCGGCCTGCTGATCCTGCTGATCGGCGTGGAATGGCTGCCCGTCGCCGGGGCCGGCTCGTACCTGGTGGCTGCTGCCGTGTCGAGCACGTTGCCGGTGCACCGGGTCGAAGGACGCCCGGCAGCGGTGATCGTTCGCGCCGAAACACCCCTCGACGTCAAGCTCGCCACGCTCGCCGTGGCGCTGATCCGCGCGGCGGCAGGCGCGTTGACGTTCCTGCTGGCCTTCGCGATCAAGCGCGGTGGCGGCGACGAATGGATCTACGCATCGGCGCTCGTGGTGGCCGGCGGGGGGTCGTTCGTCGGAACGATGGTGGCACCGCGCCTGCATCGCGCGTTGGCGTCGGACCGGATCGTCGCGCTCACCCTGCTCGGGCCCGCTGTGGTGACAGCGTTCGGTGTGCTCACCGTTGGCAACTTCAGCATCATCGCCATCGCTTTCGCGATCGGCTTGGGTTCGAGCATTTCGTCGCGGGCGATGGATGGTTTCTACGGGCGGGTTCCGCTCCTGGTGCGCGGCAGGGCGATCTCGTTCAGCGAACTCGTGTTCCAACTCGCCAACGTCACCGGTGCGGCGTGCGCGGTGCTGGCCTCGCCATCGCCGCGGCTCGGTTTCGCCGTGGTGGCGTTGGTGCTGATCGTCGGCGGAGCCGTGTACTCGTCAAGGGTGCGGCTGTCGTTGCGGCTTGAAGCGGGCAGCCTGCTGCTCGGCCGACCACGCGTCGACGAGTCGGCGCACCTGTCCAAAACACTGCTCGATGAGGCGGTCCACCACGCCGAGCAGGGCAACCACCAGGTGGCCATCGCCATCGCCGATGCTGCGGTGCGGGTCGCAGCCGACGCTGGACTCCTGGGGCCAACACCTGCCCACAGCGAGTCTTGGGATGCCCTGCGCCTCTCCATCGACGACGTGCTACTACGCGACGCTGGAGCCAGCGCCGGCCTCGCCGTTGCTGTCATCGCCACGGCCCGCGCCATCATCCAAGACCACGTTCCGCCCACGGCGACGTGAGCTCACCGGCACCTGCCTGCCTGCCTGCCTGAACGCGCCGGGCCGAACGTCAGGACGGGTTGACCACCGTCGGCTCGCCGCGCATCCGCCACTCCCCCTCGACGGCCACCAGCTCGAAGCGGAGGCTGCGTTGGGTCTCGTCGTCGACGAACTGATCGACGTCGAGTGACACGGTGTCCCCCTCCTCCACCACCGGGCCGATCCGAATGAGGATCCCCTCATCGCGCACCGAAGCGACCCCTTCCTCGTCGACGATCAAAGCTTCGTCGCGGGTATCGATGAAGCGGGCATCGGCGTAGTCGGCCGAGTGCTCGATCACGTTCGCCTGCACTTCCAGATCAATACTCGTCCCCTCACCGCGCGGCTCGATGAACACCGGAAGGGGTTCGCGGTCGGCGGTGTCTTCGTCGGCGAACCAGCGCATCACCGTCTCGTACGCCGAGCCGGCGCGAACGACGCTCGTCGAACTCGAAGCGCACGCCGCGAGCAGCGCTCCGCAGAGCACCAACCTGGCGATTCGTCGGGACTCGGCGATCACCCGGCGACCATACCACCGGCGATTCCAGAGATTCTTGACGCGACGTTGTGACGCACCTTGGCGGCCTCGCCGCCGGTGCCGGTGCCGGCTACGACGGTGCCGACGACGACGACGGCGACGGCGGCAGCAGCTACGACGGCGGTAGCGGGAGCTACGGCCGGGCCAGCTCGTACATCAGCCCTGACACCGGCGCCGCAACGGCTAACCCCGATGTCAACCCGAACTCCAGCTGCTTCATGCCTGACCAGTACGACCAACAGCAGGTCAGCCCGATGGGCACGGCGACCAAGAACGTGCACAACGACGCATGCTTCCTCGACCGCAACGGTAACAAGATCGATGGTCCGGCTTCGTTCGAATCACGCGGCGTCGGCGTTATCAGCGCCTGTGCCGATCCCGACAACGCCCGCCCGAAGG
>JANOKQ010000264.1:0-8937 GCA_031419375.1 Acidimicrobiaceae bacterium | reverse complement strand
GTTGTACGCGGCAGCGGCACTGGCCTCGGTCTCCCCGGACCAGAGCGCCCGGGCCGTAACACATTCCGCTCGCGCGAACGGCCGCGCCCAGCCATCCCGGCCCCTCCGCGACCGGCGACGCGAGTTGGCGTTGGCGAGCGCAACAGCGGCGATCCTCGTGGCCGCACGCGCGATCGGGTTGTGGCCAGGCGACGGGATCATGGTGCCCGCCGCTGGTGTTGCCGTCGGCATCGCCGTGGTGTGGACCGGTGAGCGATCGAGCCCCGGAACCAATTCGCCCCAACGCTGGGGCGGGCGCATCCTGCAGATCGTCGCCGGGGTGGCATTACTCGGCGGCGGCGTGATCTCTCTCGCCAACCGGACCGGTGGGTTGTCGAACGTGGGCGCTTCGGCGAGCGCAATCGCCGTCGTGGTCGGCGGCCTGGCAATGTTCGCCGCACCGGCGGTTGGTCGATTGCTGCACACTCTCGACGATGAGCGGGCGCTCCGGATCCGTGACGACGAGCGGGCCCGCGTGGCCGCACACCTGCACGACTCGGTGCTGCAATCACTCGTGCTCATCCAACGCAGCGACGACGCGCGGCGGATGGCAACGCTTGCCCGCCGGCAAGAACGCGAGTTGCGGGCGTGGTTGTACGGCACCACCGTGCCGGGCGAACCGGCGTCGCTGCACGCCGCGATCGACGCGCTGACCGTGGAGATCGAAACGGATCACGACGTTCGTGTCGAAGCCGTCGTGGTCGGCGACCAACCACTCGATGATGTGTCGCGGGCCATGCTCGCGGCATTGCGCGAAGCGATCGTCAACGCCGCACGCCACGCCGACGTCGACCGCGTGGATGTGTTCGTCGAGACCGACGACGCCGAGGTGACCGGCTTCGTGCGCGACACCGGGCGAGGATTCGATCCGGCTCACATCCCACCCGACCGTCGCGGCATCACCGATTCGATCGTCGCCCGCATCCAGCGATCCGGCGGAACAGCCACGGTCACCTCACATCTCGGCGCCGGTACCGAGGTGGAGCTGTGCATCCCGAGGACCCGCCGATGACCGTCCGGGTGGTGCTCGTCGAGGATCACGCACTGTTCCGCGCCGGGGTGCGCGCCGAGCTGACCGCCCTTGCCGACACCGGGGCACCGCCCCATCCGCGCATCGAGATCGTGGGCGAAGCGGCAACAGTCGACTCCGCCATCGAGGTCATCCGCGCCACGTCGCCACACGTGGTGTTGCTCGATGTGCACCTCCCCGGGGGCGGCGGGCAGACGGTGATCACTGCGGTGCGCGACGATCCCTGCCCGCCCCGGTTCCTGGCACTCTCGGTCAGCGATGCGGCCGAGGACGTCATCGCCGTCGTCCGCGCCGGGGCGCGCGGCTACGTGACCAAGACGATCAGCGCTATCGAACTGCTGGCCGCGCTCGAACGCGTGCACGACGGCGACGCAGTGTTCTCGCCGCGCCTCGCCGGGTTCGTTCTCGATGCGTTCTCCGGCGATCTCGTAGCGCCCGCCGACCCCGAGCTCGACCAGCTCACCACCCGCGAGCAAGAGGTGCTCCGGCTCATCGCCCGGGGCTACGCGTACAAAGAGATCGCCACCCGGCTCCACCTGTCGGTGAAGACCATCGAAACCCATGTGTCGGCCGTGCTGCGCAAGCTGCAGCTCTCCAACCGTCACCAGATCACCGCGTGGGCCAATGAACGCCGTCTGATCTGAACCATCGGGTCGCAGCGTCAATCGGAATGCGCCAATCGGAATGCGCCAGTCGGAAATCGACCGGCGCGTGCGGCGCGGGGTACGGTGCCGAGGCGACGAGGGGGTCGGCGACCGAGAGGGGACGAGAGTGGCTACGAGCCGAGTACCGATTGGGGGGCGTCGTTGAAGCCTGCATCGTTCACATACCACGCTCCGGAACGCGTCGACGAGGTTGCCCGGCTGCTCGCCGAACACGGCGACGGCGCGAAGCCGTTGGCCGGGGGGCAGAGCCTGGTTCCGATCCTGTCGCTGCGCCTCGCAAGCTTTGCGCACCTGATCGATCTCAATCGGGTCGCCGGGCTCGACACCATCGAGCGACGTAACGGGCACCTGCGCATCGGTGCGATGGTGCGCCAATCGACCGCCGAGCACAACTCTGCGGTGGCATCAGACGCTCCGCTGGTGGCCAAGGCGCTGCCGCTCATCGGCCACTTCCAGATCCGCAACCGGGGCACAGTCGGTGGCTCGATTGCCCACGCCGATCCGGCCAGCGAGCTCCCCGCCGTCGCTCTCGCTCTTGACGCAACCATCGAGGCCACGGGGGCAGACGGGACCCGGCGCATTCCGGCGAGCGAGTTCTTCGTCTCCACCTGGGAGACCTCGCTCGCCGACGGGGAGATCTTGTCGGCGGTGGAGTTCCCGGTGTGGGAGAGTTCGAGCGGGTTCGCCGTCGAAGAGCTCGCCCGCCGCCACGGCGACTTCGCGCTCGCCGGTACCGCAGTTGGCGTGCAGCTCGAGGGAGACACCGTGGTCAAGGCTGCGATCGCAATGTTCGGTGTCGGTGGCACTCCGGTTCGCTGCGCCGATGCCGAAGCGGCCTGGCTGTCCGGAGCTGATCCGGCGGAGGTAGGTCGAGTTGCGGCGAACGGGATCAGCCCGAGCGGCGATGTCCACGCCAGCGGCGCGTATCGACAGCAGGTCGCCGCGGTGATCGTTCGACGAGCGGTCCAAGCCGCGATGAAAGAGGCCGCGATGAAAGAGGCCCAGTCATGAACACCGCCGCCGCTGGGGTCACCGTGCTGATGCGCGTCAATGGCACCGCTCAAACAGTCGTCGTCGAGCCGCGCAAACTGCTGTCGGATGTACTACGTGAGGACCTCCGCCTGACCGGAACGCACATCGGTTGCGAGCACGGTGCCTGTGGCGCGTGCACCGTCATCGTCGACGGTGCGGCGGTGCGGTCGTGCCTGCTGTTCGCGGTGCAGATGGGCGGAACCGAGATCACCACGGTCGAAGGCATCGCCGACGCGGACGGCACGCTCAATGCGTTTCAGCGGGCGATGCAGGACCAGCATGGTCTGCAGTGCGGGTTCTGCACACCCGGCATCGTCGTGTCGATGACGGCCTACCTGGCCGATCACGACGACCCCACCGATGACGATCTGAAGGTCGCGTTGTCGGGCAACCTGTGCCGTTGCACCGGCTACCAAGGGATCATCAACGCCGCACGGCAAGCCGCCGGCCTGCCACTGCCGAACGCTGGAGGACACCAATGAGCGCACAACTGTCAGCGGGCCGATACGTCGGCCAATCGGTCAAGCGGCTCGAAGATCCGCGCCTGCTCGCCGGTCGCGGTCGCTACGTCGACGACATGCAGATCCCCGGCACACTCCACGTTGCGTTCGTCCGTTCCACCGTTGCGCGCGGCACGATTACCAACATCGACACCACCGCAGCGGCGGCGTTGCCCGGCGTGCATGCGGTCACACCGCCGCCGACCTGAACCCGCGCGTGCAGCAGTTCTGGCACACGATGCTCGGCCCGCCGCCGGAGCTAGGCGGTGTGTCGAAGTATCCCCCGACGCGCCCGCTCGCCGATGGCGACGTTCGTTTCGTCGGCGATCCAATCGTGTTGATCATCGCCGACTCCCGCTACATCGCCGAGGACGCCGCCGACCTCGTCGAGGTCGACATCGACGTCCTGCCACCGGTGCTCGGCATCTGGGAAGCGGCCACCGATGCGGCGATCGTCCATCCCGAACTCGGCTCCAACGTGATCGACCATCTGCCCATGCCGGAGGTCCCCGAGGTCGAGGCGATGTTCGCTTCGGCGGCGCATGTGATCAGCCGCCGGTTCCGCCAGTGCCGCGCGTCGAACGTGCCGATGGAGCCGCGCGGGATCATCGTCAAGTACGACCAGTTCGCTGGCGACATGCAGATCTGGGCCGCGACGCAAAGCGTGAGCGAATGGAAGTCATCGGCGGCTCGCCTGACCGGCATCGCCGAACCGCGGGTGCGGGTGATCGCCGGCGATGTCGGCGGTGGGTTCGGTTTGAAGATGATGGTCACCCGCGACGAGGCCGCCGTCATCCTCGCTGCGCACAAGTTCGGCGACCGCCCGATCAAGTGGATCGAGGATCGCCACGAGAACCTGATCGCCGCCAACCAGGCCCGTGAGGAAGAGATCGACGTCACCATGGCCGTCACCGCCGACGGCCACATCATGGGGGCCAAGATCTACTTCTGGGAGGACGTCGGGGCGTTCCCCGCCGGGAGCGGCGCCACCGGGTCGATGGCCATGGGGGTGTGGCCGGGGCCGTACAAGTTCCCGGTGGTCCTGCCCGGCAACACTGCGGTGTTCACCAACACCTGCGGCAAGGCGGCGTACCGCGGGCCGTGGATGATGGAGACGGTGTCGCGCGAGCAGATGATGGACCACGTCGCCCGCGAGATCGGGATCGACCCGATCGAGTTCCGCCGGATCAACATCGTCACCGCCGCCGACCTGCCCTACACCACGTGCATGACGATGGTCTACGACGACTCGGTCACACCATCCGAGACGATGGAACAAGCGTTGGAGATCCTCGATGTCGCTGCATTCCGGGCCGAACAGGACGCTGCTCGCGCCGAGGGCCGGTTGATCGGCATGGGTCTCGCGGTGTACATGGAACCGTCGGCGATCGCGTTCGGCATCTTGTCGTCCGATCAGGCGATCATGCGAATGGACATCACCGGCAAGGTGAGCGTGGCGATGTCCACCGGCAACCACGGCCACAGTCTGGAAACCACCATCCCGCAGATCGTCGCCGAGCACCTCGGCTGCGACATCGCCGATGTCGTGCTCGTACAGGGCGACACGTCGTCAAGCCCGATGGGGCCCGGTACCGGTGGCAGCCGCAGCGCGGTCATCGCCGGCGGGGCCGCGCAAACGGCGGCGCTACGGATGAAGGACAAGATCGTCCAGATCGCCGCGCACACATTGGAGGCGGCACCCGAAGACATGGAGGTCGCCAACTCGATGGTGTCGGTGCGCGGCACACCGGCCAAGGCGTTGCCGTTCGCAGCCATCGCATCGATGGCGTACATGATGCCCGAGGCCCTCCCGCCCGACATGGAGCAAGGCTTGGAGACCATCGCCAGGTACCGCCCGCCGGGTCAGTTCACATGGTCGAACGCAGCCCACGCGTGCACGGTCGAGGTCGACGTCGAGACCGGGATGACCACGATCCTGCGCTACATCGTGTCGGAGGATTGCGGCCGGATGATCAACCCGATGGTGGTCGAAGGACAGATCGCCGGCGGTGTTGTGCAAGGCATCGGCGGGGTGCTGTTCGAGCACATGATCTACGACGATTCCGGCAACCCGCAGGCCACCACGTTCCTCGACTACCTGTTGCCGTCGGCACCAGAGATTCCCGACATCGAGTACGGCCACATCGAAACCCTGTCGCCGTCGATCGGCGGCTACAAAGGCATGGGCGAAGGCGGCGCGATCGGCTCGCCGCCGGCGCTGGCCAACGCAATCCACGACGCCTTGGCCCACCTCGGCGTGCACCCCACACGGTTCCCACTCGGACCGTCCCAGCTGCTCGAACTCATCCGCGACGCCTGATTTGCGACGCATGATCAGCTATAGGTGAGGCAGCCGTCGTCGAGCGCCGCAGCCGGCAGCGTGTCTTTCTCGGTCCAGTAGTCCTGACTGTGCTGCCATTCGGGCTTGTCGCCGCGCTGCGGCAGTAGGTGCATGCCGCGCATGATGTAGCCGGGGTTGAAGTTCTCCGGGTCGATCCAGCCCAGTAGCTCCATGTCGGCATCGCCACCGCGCAACGCGGGCGTCACCCGGGTCGCACCAATCTCGCGCATGTGGCCGAGCAGCCGGCACACGAAGTCGGCGATCAGATCGGCGCGCAGCGTCCAGCTGGCCCGGAAGTAGCCGAACACCCACGCCATGTTGGGCACGCCGGTGAACATCATCCCGCGGTAGGTCACCGTGTCGGAGAACACCAGCGGCTCACCGTCGATGCAGAACCGGATGTCACCGAGCACGCTGAGATCGAAGCCGGTGGCCGTGATCACCATGTCGGCGGCGAGCTCGGCCCCCGACCGCAACGTGATCCCCGTCTCGGTGAAGTGGTCGATCTCGTCGGTGACCACCGACGCTTTGCCCGATGTGATTGCGGTGAACAGGTCGCCGTCGGGAACGAGCGCGAGCCGCTGCCGCCACGGCATGTAGCGGGGCGTGAAGTGCGTCTCGACGTCGTAGTCGGGCCCCAGGTGGGCACGCACCCCTTCGACCAGTTCGTGCTTGGCCAACTCGGGTTCTTCCAGGCACAGCCGCGTCATCGCTTGCTGGTCGAGGAGGATCTTGCGGCGCACGATCTCGTGGGTCCACTCGTCGGGGATATCGAGAGTGCGCAGGGTGTCGGCCAGTTCGTTGACGTTGCCGCCGGCAAAGAAGTACGTCGGTGAACGCTGCAACATCGTGACGTGCCCGCACTCGGCGGCGATGGCCGGCACCAGTGTTGCTGCCGTGGCACCGGAGCCGATGACCACCACGTCCTTGCCGGCGTAGTCGACCTCGTCGGTCCAGGTCTGCGGGTGCACGACCTCCCCGGCGAACCGGTCGATGCCCGGCCAGTCGGGGGTGTAGCCCTTGGCATGGCGGTAGTACCCCTGGCACATCCACAAGAAGTTGGTGGTGATCCACATCTGCTCACCGGTGTCATCACGGGTGACGGTGAGGGTCCACACGTTCTGCTCGCTCGACCATTCCGCGTCCGAGATCGTGTGCCCGTACCGGATGTGCCGACCGAGATCATTGTCATCGATCACCTCACCGAGGTACTTCAAGATCTCGGCGCCCGTGGCGATCGGCGCACCGGTCCACGGCTTGAACCGGTAGCCGAAGGTGTACAGATCGCTGTCGGAGCGCACCCCCGGATAGCGGTGGGTGAGCCACGTGCCACCGAAGCTACCGAGCGTCTCCAGCACCACGAAGCTCGTGCCCGGGAGTTGGGTTTGGAGGTGATAGGCCCCGCCGATGCCGGAGATGCCGGCGCCGACGATCAGCACGTCGAAGTGTTCGGTGGGTGGTTCGGCAGCGGCACTCATCGCGCCGATCCTCGCACAGCACCCCCGGCTCACAAGATCTGGGCAGGATTCCTCTCGGTATCCGAAAGGGATCCTGCCCAGATCTTGAGCTCGGCGGGGTGCCTGAGGGACGATTCGATGCCTTGCAGGGCGTTGGCGATGACGGCCACCGGGTCGGCGACGTTCGATTCGCGCCACCGCTCATGGAGCTGCGCGAGATACGCAGCCTCGTCCGGGGTCTGGGTACCGAGGACCTCCCCGAGGCGGGCCAGGTTCCACCCCGCCTCGGTCGCGAGGGTCTGCGACTCCGCCTGGTAATGATCGGCCACCAACGTGTCGACCTCGGCCGTCGTCATCGCCGGCAGGATTCGCTGGGCGAGGCGGGCGATGTTGCGATACGAGCCCTGCAGCAGGAACGACTGCTCGCCACGTAGGTTGTCATCGACGGTCGCCGATGCGATGTACGCCGCGTTCACCTTCAACAACGCGTCGGAGCCCGCATGACATGGCGAAGCGTTTGCAGGATCCGGGTCACCTCGGCCGGGCGGGTTCCTCACCGATTCGATGGGACTCGGCCACGCAGTCTTTTTCGTACCCGACCTTGACGAAGCGCACCGGTTCGAGGTGGACGGACTGGGCTTCGGGCGCAGCTATTCGCTGCATTTCACCCCGGTTCCCGGCGTCGACGTAAAGAGCGCGTTCTACCACCGCAATAGTCGGCATCCCAACGATCAGATGTTCAGCTTCTACTTGGAGACCCCGACCGGGTTCCAGGTGGAGGTCGGCTACGGCGACGTGGTCGTCGGCGAGGACTGGGTCAACGACACGGTGTACGGCCAGATCACCGCATGGGGGGCGAGTTCCACCAACCCGTCACACGCTGATCAGTCTTTCGGCGCCGGCTCACCGGTCAGGCGACGGCGGACCGGGAACAGGTCAACTCCGAACTGGCGTCGGATCAGACCCCAGATGCCACCCTGCAACCACAACGCCACAGCAATGGCGACGAGGCCCATTCCGATCAGGTACAGCGTCTGCTGCTCCTCGAACTGGTTACGTAACACGTAGTACAGCACGGCCCCGATGATCGGTCCCTCGATGGTGCCGATCCCGCCAATGACAACGATGAAGATGATCGGTGCCGTCCACAGCACCACGCTGAACGCCCCGCCGGTACCGACGGGCTGCACACGCAGTTGCTGCAAGTAGTACGGGGCGGCGGCAAGCCCTGTCCAGAATGCGGCGATGATCCACACGATGAAGCGGGTGCGATAGACGTTCACGCCGAGGCCCCGCGCCCCGCCCTCCTCGTCGCGGATCGCCTGCATCTGCAGCCCGAGCCGCGAGCGGAGCACGAGGTATGCCACCAACACGGCACCGATACCGGTGACCATGGCCAGCCAGTACGTGACGTCTTGGCGCGACTCGATGCTGTACGCGTTGACCTTCAGCGACACGCCGTCACCCGCCCCGAGACTCTTGCGGGTGATGATCAGCTTGCTGACCACCTCGGCCAGCACCCATGTGCCAATCGCGAAGTAGCTGCCGCGCAACCGGAACGCGATCAGCCCGATCGGCACAGCGAGTACGGCAACGATCAGGGCGGCGACGGGGACGGAGGCGTACATGTCCTTGCCGTGTACGTTGACCAGCGCGACCATCGCGTACGCGCCGAGTCCCATGAACGCCTGTTGCCCGACCGACACCACCCCGGCGAACCCGGCGAGCAGGTTCCACATCTGCGCCAATGCGAGCAAAGTGAATAGCTCGACCATCTTGCGTTGCAGTGACGGCTCACCCCACGACGGCATCAAGGCCAGACCGATCACGCCGATCAAAGCAACGATTGCGAACACCCGGCTCGTGGTGGTTC
>JANOKQ010000263.1:0-11289 GCA_031419375.1 Acidimicrobiaceae bacterium | reverse complement strand
GCCCGGCTCGGCGAAGGCGCCGGGCACCATCAGCACACGGCGCTGTCGATCGGCCTTCAGATCGACGCGGGCCACAAGCTGGTCGCCCATGAGGAACGGGAGCACGTAGTAGCCGTGCTCGCGTTTGTGCTGGGGGACGTAAATCTCGATTCGGTACCGGAACCCGAACAACCGCTCGGTCCGCTCGCGACGCCACACCAACGGATCGAACGGGCTGAGCAGTGCGGCCGCGTCCACCCGCCGGGGCATCGCCGCGAGCGGGTGGAGGTACGCCTGACGATCCCATCCGTCGACGGTCACCGGCGTTAGCCGCCCGGCTTCGACCAGTTCGCGCATCAGGTCGCGACACGGTGGGTTGCGCTGGCGGTGGTAGTCGGTCAGATCCTCGAACGTGCCGATGCCGTGGTGCTGCGCGGCGAGCACGAGCAGTTCCTTGCGCGCCTCGCGCTCGGGCACCGCCGGCCGGGCGAGCACCGCGGCGGGTATCACCCGCTCGGTCAGGTCGTACATGCGGGCGAAGTCGGTACGGCGCCGCCGAGCTGTGACCTGCCCGGTCCAGAACAGATGCTCGAGGGCGATCTTGCCATCGTCCCAGTCCCACCACGTGCCCTTCTTGCCCACTCGCTCGGCCAGGTCGCCGGATGTGAGCGGACCGTCGAGCGCCACTCGCTGACACACCTCCTCGACAAACCCTGGCCGCCTGCTGCGCAAGTCCGAAACGTGGGCCCACTTGTGCTCGCCGGCCATGTGCCAGCGGTAGAGGTGGTAGTGCGCGGTCGGTACGTGCGAAGCCTCGTGCACCCAGTACTCGAACAGTTCGCCGGCCGCAGTTGCATCGGCGATCAGCGAGCGTGGGTGCGGCCCGAGCCTGGCGAACAGCGGGAGCTCCTGGCTGCGAACGACCACGTTGACCGAGTCGATCTGGATGACGCCCATCCGCTGCACCACGCGTCGCAGGTGACGGCGGTCGATACGCCCGGTGGGGCGCGGCTCGGCAAAGCCTTGCGCGGCAAGGGCGATACGCCGCGCCTGCGCGTTGGAGAGCCGTTCGACCAACCGGCTCGATCAATCAGCGACGGTGATAGCCACCGAGTTGATGACGACCTTTTCGCGTGGACGGTCGCCGCCGGCAGTTGCGACCCGCTGCATCGCATCCATCACCTCAAGACCCTTCACGATTTGACCGAAGTGGTTGTACTGCGGGGGGAGCTGCACACCGCTCTGGCCGCTGATCAGGAAGAACTGGCTGCCGTTGGTGTTCGGCCCAGCGTTGGCCATTGCCACGGAACCGATCTGGTACTTCTGCTTCACCGGCTCGTCTTCGAAGCGGTATCCGGGGCCGCCGGTGCCCGTCCCGGTCGGGTCGCCGCCTTGGCACATGAACCCGTTGATGATCCGGTGGAAGATGACCCCGTCGTAGTAGTGCTGCGCGGCGAGGAACACGAAGTTGTTCACGCTCTTCGGGGCGTTGATCGCATCGAGGGCGATCACGATCGTGCCGAGCGATGTCTCCATCGTGGCCGTGTACCGCTTCGAGGTATCGATCCCGAGCTCGGGAGCCTGGGAGAACTTCTGCATCGCAGGCGCGGAACCGTCAAGAACAGGAAATGGAGTAGCCATCCCCCGAGGCTACCCGTCCGCGCCACCCAAAGATCTGGGCAGGATTCCTCTCGGATTCCGAGAGGAATCCTGCCCAGATCATGCGGATTGCCATCGGGTGAGCACGTCGGGGGCCCATCGACGGACCACCGCTTCGATCCGCTTCGCAACCGCAGCGGGGTTGCGGGTGACCTCGCGCCACGTGACATGCACGATCGCGTAGCCCGCCGCGACGAGCATGCCGTTGCGGATACGGTCGAACTCGAACTGTTCCCGATCGAGACCGTGGGATTCGTGGCCGTCGCACTCGATTACCACTACTGAGTCGGTCACCCGGAAGTCCACCTCGTACCCCTCGACAACGGCATGAAACTCCATCGGAGGAAGCCGGAACCGCCGGGCGAGATCGGCAAAGCGTTCCTCGAGCACGCTGTCGGAGGGCAACTCACCCAGCGACCTCGTGTCGAGCGCGTCCCGCAACGCCACCACGCCGTGTCGCCCCTGCCGAGAGTGGCGCTCGAGAACCGACCGGACCTCCCCGAATGTGGCGCCCTTCGACGTCAGGACGAACTCGAGCGCCGGAGCCACTCCCTTGCGATCAACAGCCCCAAGATCGATGAGCATCCGGATTGCTGTGGTCGTCGGCACGCCATTGCGCGACACCGGGTTCAGATCGAGCAGGTCACGCGGGCGATGAACCACCACTCCCGCGGGCGAGGGCCCACGATTACGGCCAAGCATTGACACGTCGATGGGATCGCCTTCGGGCCGGGCGACACCCCACAGCCACGCCGCCGAGCGATGCGAGGCGACTGCTCCCACCCCCGAGGCGCACACAGCCGCGAGGATCCGCTGCGCTCTCGTCGGTGGCGATCCCCACAATCTGGCCACGCCCGGAGCCAACCCCTCGATCAGCCCGCTATCAATGGCCCGGTACCACGACGCCTGGGTGACACCGAGTCTGCTTGCTGCTGCGAACGTGACGAGCCCATGGTGGCGGGCGGCATACGGGGCGATTCGGCGGAGATCCATGCGCACTGACATGCACCGACGCCCCCGGTTCGGACATCACACCGATCTGGGCAGGATTCTTCTCGGAAACCGAGAAGAATCCTGCCCAGATCTTTTAGTTGCGGGTGGCGTTGTAGTTTTTGATCACTTCGTTGGCGAGGGCGGCGGCTGATGCCAGCGACGTGGCGGGATCGGCACCGGCGAGGGCTTGTCCGACGGCTTGGGCGGCGATGGAACGCACCTCGCGTAGCGGGCCGAGCACGGGGCTGGTGAACGACGCCGTGTCCGGTGCCTGCACAACTTGATCGAACGCGACGCGAAACCGTGGGTCGGACACATACAGCGACCGAAGTGGTTCCATCTCGGCGGCGGCCGAGTTGACCGGGACATAGCCCGTCGCAGCGGCCCAGCGCGACTGCACGTCGGCGCTCACGAGATACGTGATGAAGTCCCATGCCGCGGCAACCTTGGCATCACTGCGACCGGCGGTGAGCCACAGCGAGGCACCACCAATCAACGCTCCCGGGGCTCCGTTCGGGCTAGGCATTGGGCCGATACCGAGATCTTCGGCGCCGACACCGGGGATCAGGCCATTGGTGACTGCCTGGAGCACCGGCCCCAGCGCCGCCGAGCTGGCGATCGCCATTGATGCCGGGACGCTGGCGTCTGCCATCTTCAGCAAGGCATCCTGACCGCCGGGGTTCTCCCCGACGTAGATGCCGCCGCCGGTGGCGAGCAGTCCCTTGACCTCTTCCAGGATCGCGGCACTCTCGGGGCTGTCGAACAGCACCTGCGTCGATGGGGCGGACCGGCCGTTGTCGTTGTCGCTGTAGAACAGGCCCTGCTTGGCGAGCCATTGCTCGAGCACCCACCCGCCGCCGGCGTTGGGTGAGCTTTCCAGAGCGATGCCGTAGGCCCCGGCACCGGTCTGTTGAATGGTGCGTCCGTACTCGCCAACTTGAGCGAGGGTGACCGGCGGGGCCGCTTCGTCGAGGCCGGCCTCGCGGAAGATCTTCCGGTTGTAGTACAGGACCGGACTGCTGAGATTGAACGGCATCGACCACTGCACCCCCTCGCTGGAATAGACCCGCACCGCCGCGGGGAGCAGCTCCCCGGCGCTGTAGCCGGCATCCTCGGCGCACGCTTGCACTGGTACATGGCTGGCGGTGTCGATCATCAGCTGCGTTGCGTACTCGGGGATCTGGGCGAGATCTGGGCGATTGTCGGTGTTGCTCTGCAGATACTTGTCGATCGCCAATTCGTAGTCACCCTGGAACTCGAGCTGCACCCGAACCCTCGACTGCGAAGCGTTGTACTCATTCGTGATCTGCTCGAGCTCGCGGCCGAGCTCGTTCGACATCGCATGCCAGAACAACACCTCAACCGGACCATCTGCAGCTGCCTCGTCGAGCGCGTCGACCCGACATGGCGGCAGCGAATCGAGCGGGCGCGGCAACGTGGTCGGCACGGCCGGCGCAACCGTCGACTGGCCGGGCGATGTCGACTGGCCGGGCACCGTCGACTGGCCGGGCACCGTCGACTGGCCGGGCGATGTGGGTCCGGGGGGAGCGGAGGGCTGATCGACGCCGGGAGCGGGGTCGTCGTTGCCGGCTCGCAGGATGCTCTCGCCCGACCCACAGGCCGCGAGCATCACGCAGACCACCATGGCGAGGCCGGCCGTCACGCGTCTCATCCCTTTACCGCTCCGGCGGTGAGACCGCGGACCAGTTGACGTTGGAACACGAGCAACACGATGAAGATCGGCAGCGCGACGATCACGGTTCCGGCGATGACGAGATTGGGCTTGTCGATCTGCGCCTGCGACAACGCACGCAGACCGCTCTGCACCGTGTTCCAATCGTCGTCGGTGCTGACCACCGTCGGCCACAGGTACTGATTCCACGTCGATAGGAAGCTGAACAGGGCGAGCGCCCCGATCGTTGGCCGGGCGAGCGGTACCGCCACCTCGCGCAGGAATCCGATGTGGCCGAGACCGTCCATCTGCGATGCTTCGCGCAGTTCCTTGGGCAGCTGCATGAACACCTGGCGGACAAGGAACGTCCCGAACGCGGTGGCGAGGAACGGGAGGGCCAGCCCCTGGTACGAGTTGAGCCAGCCGAGGTCTTGGATGGTCGAGCGATTGACCACCACCGTCGCCTCGAACGGCACCAGCAGCGTTGCCAGGAACACCGTGAACACCACGTTCTTGGCGGGGAAGCGTAGGTACGCGAATGCGTACGCCGAGAGCACTGCGGTGGTCACCTGCGCGACGGTGACCAGCACGGCCACCACGGTCGAGTTGACCAGCGCCCGTCCCAGCTTGCCGGCACTCCATGCGTCGCGCAGCGTGTCGAAGCTGACCGACGTGGGCAGCAGCGGATCATCGAGCACCTTGCCGCCCGACTTGAACGCGCCAACCACCATCACGTACACCGGGAACAGCACCAGCGCCGCGACCAGGGTGAGCACTGCGTAACGGGCGATCCGCGGCCATCCGGTACTCGTTCCGCTAATTGCCATAGTGGACCCTCCGCTCGACACTTCGAACCTGTACCAGCGACAGCACGAGCAACACAACGAACAGCAGAACAGCAACGGAGGACTGCAGGCCGAGGTCGCTCTTGATCGTGGAGTTCTTGCCGTAGATCAGGTACGTGAGTGAGGTGGTTGAACCGTTCGGACCTCCCCCGGTGAGCAGGTCGAACTCGCCGTAGCTCTGGAACGCCCGGCCGGTGAGGACCACGCTGGCAAACAGCAGCGTGGGGCCCAGCATCGGCACCGTGACGTTGCTGAACCGGGTCCATCCGCCGGCGCCGTCGACGTAGGCGCTTTCGTAGAGCTCGGCGGGGATGCTCTGCAACCCAGCGGTCGCAACGATGAACGTGAACCCGAGGTTGGCCCAGATGCTGCTGACCGCGACCGCCCACAGTGCGGTGCTCTCGTCGCGCAACAGTCCGGGGGTCTTGGCGGTGCCGCCGATCCAATCGGCCAGCACCCCGACGCTCGGTTCGAGGAGGAAGAACCACATCAGCGAGGCGACCGCGACGCTGGTGGCCACGGTGGACGAAAAGATCGTGCGGTACACACTCATGCCGCGCAGTTGCTTGTCGACCAGCACCGCGAGGGCGACGCCGAGGACGAGACCGATCGGCACGGTCATCAGCGCGAACCGGAACGTGACGCCGAGCGCCCGCTGGAACTCGCGACTACGGAACACATCGAGGTACTGGTCCCAACCGTTGTCGCGGCACCTGGTGCCGGTCGCATCGCAGCGCTGATGCCCAAGCGAGATGGCTCGACCCAGCGGGTACAGCACGAACACGCCAAGGATCAGCAGCGACGGCGTCAGCAGCAGGGCGGCGAGGCCCCATTCACGCCGGGTCCGGCGCTGCCGAGCCGTCGCCATCACGCATCGGCTCCGGCTGTCGAGGTCACGCCAGCGGGGACGGAGCTCGCCAGACGGCGGGAAGTGACCGGGTCGAAACGGTGACGGTGCGCCTCGGGAAACGCGAGGCCGACCTCGGCGTAGACCGCCGGGGCGACTTCATCGGCGTCGAGTCGCACCGCCACGCGCAGATCGCCGGCACGGCAGTGCACCAGGGTTTCGTGCCCGAGATGCTCGACCAATGCAACGGTGGCCCGCAGCGCGGCGGCGGCATCGATGGCGACGTGCTCGGGCCGGATGCCGACAATCACCTCGCTGCGCTCCACCAACCCGGCCGGAAAAATGTTCATCGGCGGGGTTCCGATGAACTGCGCCACGAACACCGATTCCGGCCGACCGTAGACCTCGGCTGGGGTACCCACCTGTTCGATGCGGCCACGGTTCATCACCGCGACCCGGCTACCCATCGTCATCGCCTCGACCTGATCGTGGGTGACGTACACGAAGGTGGAGTCGAGCCGCTGATGCAGCGCGACCAGTTCGGCACGCGTCTCGCCGCGCAGCTTCGCATCCAGGTTCGACAACGGTTCGTCCATGCAGAACACCGCCGGCCGACGGACGATCGCCCGTGCCAGCGCGACCCGCTGACGTTGGCCACCGCTGAGCTGGCCGGGCTTGCGCTTCAGCAAATCGGTCAGGCCAAGCAGCGCCGCCGCCGCTTCGGCCTGCTCGGCCCGGTCCTTCGGCGGGACCTTGCGTACCTTCAGGGGGAACTCGATGTTGGCCTGCACGGTCTTGTGCGGGTACAGCGCGTAGCTCTGAAACACCATGGCCACGTCGCGGTGCTTGGGCTCCATGTCGGTGACATCGGTTTCGCCGATGAACACCGCACCTGCGGTCGGTTCCTCGAGACCGGAGATGATCCGCAAGAGCGTGCTCTTGCCGCACCCGGACGGGCCGAGCAGGATCATGAACTCGTGGTCGTGGATGTGCAAGGTCACGTCATCGACCGCGACCGACGCGGGGTTGCCGCCCTCGCCGATTGGGCCGAAGGTCTTGGTCACGGATTCGAGTCGCACACTGGCCACGACCGCACCATATGCCACGGCAACCGGCGATGCCTGGGCTGGCCGAGGTCGGTATCCTCACGTTCGTGTCCGAGTGGAGCCCCGATCCCAAGCCGAGCGAAGCAAGCATGGCCGGCCCGGCTCCGAGTGGAGCCGGCTCCCCTGTCGCACCTGCACCTGTCGCACCTGCACCTGGCGCCAGCGCGCCGGGCGCCAGCGCGCCGGGGCTCGTGCTCGCCGTGCCGGTGTCGGCACCAGCGCTTGATCTCGACTCGATCGAGCGGGACCTGGCAGACGTGGAGCGAGCCTTGGAACGGCTCGATTCCGGGGAGTACTGGACCGACGAGGTCACCGGCGCCCCGCTTGACGACGCAACGCTGGAGGCGGCCCCCGTCACACGGACAACCGTGAGCCGGTGACGTCCTGGCGGGTACGCGCGCGCCGGACGCTGCGCGTGTGGCGCCTCACCGCCCGCAACGCGTTCCGCTTCGTGGCCCACCGGGCCCGCCGACGCCTCACCTCCGACGAGCAGCGTCCAGCCCTCGACGATCAGTTCGCGCTGCGCACCGCCGAAGACATCGCCCGCGAGCTCGGCAACATGAAGGGCGCTCTGATGAAAGCCGGGCAGTTACTCAGCTTCGTGGTGGAGGCTCTCCCGGAACCGGCCCAGCAGGCGTTGTCGTCGCTGTACTCCGACGCTCCGCCGATGACCGCCGCGCTGGCCGAATCGGTGGTGGTAACCGAGCTCGGTCAGCACCCGCGTGCAGTGTTCCTCGACTGGTCGCCCACTCCAGTGGCTGCAGCGAGCATCGGGCAGGTACACCGCGCGGTCACCCGCGACGGCCGCGAGGTCGCGGTGAAGGTCCAATATCCCGGTGTCGGTGAGGCGATCGATGCCGACCTCGCTAATGCCGACGTGCTCTACCGGATGGTGGCCGCGTTCACCTTGAAGGGTCTCGACACCAAGGCGCTCGTCAATGAACTGCGCGCCAGGATGCGCGACGAACTCGACTACCGGATCGAGGCGGCCAACATCGTCACGTTCCGCGAACACTTCGCCGGGCATCCGTTCGTGTCACTGCCGGGACTGGTGGCCGAACACAGCGGCCGCTGCGTGATCACCACCGACTGGGTCGACGGGATGCGGTGGGCGGACTTCGTCGAGCAGGCATCGCCCGCAGCCCGCCAGCGCGCTGGCGAGAGCATCTGGCGATTCGCTCAGCATTCGATTCACCGGTTGGGCGCGTTCAACGGCGATCCACATCCGGGCAACTACCTGTTCCGCCTCGATGGCGGTGTCACGTTCTTGGACTTCGGCATGGTCAAGCGATGGTCGCCCGGCGAGTGGGAGCGCCTGGCGCCGTGCATGGATGCAATCATCGTGCACCGCGATCCCGAACGGCTCGTGCAGTCGATGGAGCAGTCCGGTTTCCTTGCTCCCGGTCATGGCCTGTCGGCGGAGGCGGTGTACGACTACGTCAGCACCCCGTACCGGCCGTACCTGGTGGAGGAGTTCACGTTCGACCGCGACTTCATGCGCGACACGGTGCAGCGAATCATCGACGTCAACGGCCCACACGCCGAGGTGATCGAACGGATCGACATGCCGGCGTCGTTCCTGATGCTCGACCGGCTGATGTGGGGGGTGAGCGCGCTGCTCGGCAAGCTCGAGCTGACCGCTCCGTGGCGGGCGATGCTGCTGGAGTACCGCGGCGGAGCGGAGCCCGCCACCGAGCTCGGCCTCGCCGAGCGTCGCTGGACCAGCTCCCGCGGTTGACCCGTCCGCTACGACCCGGCCGCTGCGGCCCGCTGCGGCGACCGGGCACTATGGTTTCAGGGCACAACTACATCACGCGTGCCGAAATACAGCCGGGGGAATCGTGGCCGATCCGTATAAGCCCAGAGCACCGTTCGCACCGTGGGATCGGCGCGAGCTTCCTGGGGCCTTCGATGTCGAGGAATCGGCGCGCCGAGTCGGCAACTACAAATGGGCTGAGATGAAGCTGTTCGAAGCACTCGGCGGATGGGTCGCCACGGTGCCAGAGCTCGACGTGAAGATGCGCCTGGGCACGCATTGTTACAAGCACGCCTGGCACGCCGAGCTGTGGCACAAGCGTCTACCCGAGTTGCGTGAGATGAACCCCGAGCGGTTGACCAAGCCGGCCAACGAGGCAATGGTGCGTTTCGTCGAGGCAATGACCGAGCCCGAAGCACCTGAGCTGACGATCGAGAAGCTGGTCGGCGTGTACCGCGTGTTCATCCCGCGCTTCATTGCCGCCTACACGTTCCACAAGAACAACACAAGCCAGATCACCGACGCACCCACCATCCGCTCGATCAACTTCATCCTCCAAGACGAGTTCGATGATTGGCGCGATGGTGAGATGTTGCTCCAGTCGCTGATCGAAACGCCCGATGAAGTGGAGCGGGCCGCCCGGCATCAGGCCACGCTCGAAACGATCATGATCGAAGCCGGTGGCATCACCGGAACAGGCTCGATCGGCATGCCGGCAAACAGTGGCCCAGACTCGGCCACCGCCGCCAACTCCACCCAATCAACACCCGCCTAGCCAGCACCCGCCCAGCCAACACCGGATTCTATTCACCTCACAAGGAGAGCTCCCATGAGGAAGTTCTTTCCCGTCGACGAGCTTGCCCGCGACAACCGCTTCAACCAGATCACGATGAGCGAGCGGATGGCCGACCCGCGCAGCGTGCTCGGCAAGGACAGTGGCTCGCGGCCAGCGTCGAACCGCCTGGTCCCGAGTCGGCCCGACGCCAGCGCGGCTGCGCGGGCGTTGATGCACGGCATCTTCGTCGGCGAGATCCAGGCGCTGGAGGGTGCAGGGCGGACATGCCACGATTTCCGCACCGCCGGCGATCAGGCCCGGCGCGCCCAAGACGCGGCGGCCGGCGACGACAGCGGTGCCGATGCAGTGCCGTTCGCGCTGAAGCTCGACATGGCTCGCCAGGCCTGGGACGAGGCCCGCCATGTAGAGATCAGCGTGAAGTTGAGCGATTGGATGGGCAGCGAGATCGGCGAGTTCGCGGAGAACACCGTGCTGTTCCAGGCCGCGTGCAGCACCGATCCGATCCTTCGCTTGGCCGGCGTCAATCGTGCCCTCGAGGGCCTTGCCATCGACGTGTTCACGACGATGAAGGAGTTCGGCGGACTCGCCGGCGACCCGTACCTGGAGTTCTGCGAGGACTGGATGCTCGCCGACGAAGTGACCCACGTGAAGATGGGCAGCGATTGGCTGCGCCGGGTGACGGAGAACGATCCGGATCGACGCAAGAAGGCGCTCGAGTTCCAAGGCATCGTCGACAAGTTGTTCAGCTACGGCGGTACCCGCAGCGACAGCCAGGAGTCGCCGATCGGTCTGGCCCGACGTTTCCGCGAACTGGCCGGGTTCAGCGACGACGAGGTGGAGAGCATCGCCGAGGTCAGCCTGGCTGCGCTCAACGAACGCAAGGAGTCGGTGGCCAAACTGCAAGCCGGCGCGATGCAGCAGTTCGCCGACGCATGACCGTCACCGTCTCGCCGCAGACGTTCACGTTCGTTTCCTTCGACGCCGACCTGATCGCCAGCGTCACCGAGGGCTTGGTTGGCGCATTCGGATTGGGCGACCACGCGGTCAGCGTGGTCGTCGACGAGTCCACGCCGTTGGCGCGCACGAGCGTGTCGCTTGCCGATGGCATCATGATCAAGGTGGAAAGCGGAGCGTTCGAAGACACGCGCAGACCGCGCCAGCAGAGCGAGAACGCGACGGCGACAACCATTGGCCGGGTGCTGCTGCGGGCCCGTGACCGCCTGGCCGGCGGGTTCGGCGAGGCACCACCAGATGACGAGTTGTCGCTCGCCCAGATGGCTGCATGGGAGGCCTACTCGGTGGGGCGACTAGAGCGCTTCGGCATCGAGGTCAACCAGCAGCGGTGGCGCTACAACTTCCGCAACCGTCACGGCTTCACAGACGCGAGCGACGCGCGGTTCGACCAACTGTGGGCGAGCGATGGGTTGTCATGGGGCGAACTCGACGAGATCAGCCGCTCCGCAACCGTTAGCGGTTCGTGATCTGACCGCCGCGCTCGCCGGTCAGCCATTCATGGGAAGTTCTGGACTCCTGGAATTGACTGTGCGATGCTCGCGCCCCACTTACAACAAGGCGGCGAAATCATGGACAACAATGACGACCGGATCGAGCGACTCGAGGCCAAAGTGGCCGAGCT
>JANOKQ010000262.1:0-2753 GCA_031419375.1 Acidimicrobiaceae bacterium | reverse complement strand
CCTCGGTGCCGCGGTCTACCTCAGCGAATACGCGAAACCCCGGGCGCGCAGGTGGTTGAAGCCGATCCTCGAGGTGTTGGCTGGCATCCCGAGCGTCGTGTTTGGATTCTTTGCATTGCGGGTGCTCGGACCAGATCTGATCCAACCGCTGTTCAGCACGAGGACCCCCACCAGCTTGCTGGTCACCGGTGTCGCCATCGGCATCCTCGTCACGCCGTTGATGGCGTCGATCTCCGAGGATGCGCTCGGTGCCGTGCCGACGGAGCTGCGCGAGGCGAGCTCCGGGATCGGCGCACGGCGGAGCACCACCGTGACCAAGGTGGTCATCCCAGCTGCTATCTCCGGCATCGTCGCGGCGCTCATCGTGTCGATCTCGCGGGCGATCGGCGAGACCATGGTCGCCGCACTTGCGTCGGGGGCGCTCGGGCAGGCGCCGCGAACTCTGACCCCGACCGACACGGGTTTGACGATGACGGCGGCGATGGCCCAACTCGCGCAGGGCAGCGATCAGGTGGTGGGCAGCGGGCTCGCTTTTCAAAGCCTGTTCTTCGTCGGAGCTGTGCTGTTCCTCATGACCTTTGGGCTCAACATGATCGCCAGTCGCATCGTCGAACGCGTGCGGAACAAGTACTAGGAATCCACTGATGACCCTCACGCTCAACGCTCGAAACTCCAGTGCAGCTGCGGTTCGCGCGTCGCTCACCGCCGGCAAACGCGACCTACGCGGGATGGCGTTCATGGCTGCGTTGTTGGGCTGCCTGTTGTTGTCGCTGCTCACCCTGATCGTGCTGCTGTGGGACGTGATCATTCAGGCGATTCCGGTGTTCGACAAGCGTGGTCTGTCGTTCCTCACCGGTGAGCTCGGCTCGAACCCCGACCGCGTCGGCGTGAGCCAAGGAATATGGGGGTCGCTCGTCATTGCCGGCTTCGTCGTGATCATCGCCTTTCCGATCGGGATTGCCGCCGGCGTGTATCTCGAGGAATACGCCAAACCCACCAAGCTGACCCGATTCATCCAGCTGAACATCCGCAATCTGGCCGGGATCCCGAGCGTGGTGTACGGCATCCTTGGCCTCATCGTGTTCGTTCAGGGTTTCGATTTCTTCACCGGCGGCCGCAGCGTGATCGCCGCTGGCATCACGCTGGCGTTGTTGGTGTTGCCGATCATCATCATCACGACTGCCGAGTCGGTGCGGGCGGTTCCGTCTGGCCTGCGCGAGGCGGGCATGGGGGTCGGCGCAACCCACTGGGAGACGACTCGGGACCACGTGCTGCCATACGCCGCCCCCGGAATCCTCACCGGTACGATGCTGGCCACTGCACGCGCCCTCGGCGAAGCGGCACCCCTGTTGCTGATCGGGGCGATCACCGGCCGCCTGGCTTCCCCGCCCGGTCAGGGCATCACCGACCAGCTCCAGGGTAAGTTCACCGCCATGCCGATCGTCATCTATGGATGGTCGAACGAGGTGAACAGGCCGGGCAAGCAGACCGGCCTGACGTTCGAAGATCTCAACGCGGCAGCGATCGTGGTCCTGTTGGCCGTGGTGCTGTTGCTCAACGCATTCGCAATCGTGATGCGGAACCGCTTCGAAAAGGGCAGGCAGGGGTGACTATGGAAGACATCAACATTGTCGGACCGATAACTGTGCCGGGACCTTCTGATGACAGGACTGGACCAACACATTCGCCGGACGCCAGTGCGCCGCTTTTCGCAGTGACCGATCTGTCGGTGTACTACGGGACGTTCCGGGCGGTGCGCAACGTCGACATCGAGATCAAGCAACACGAAATCACCGCGTTCATCGGACCCTCGGGGTGCGGCAAGACCACGGTACTGCGGTGCTTCAACCGGATGAACGACCTCATCGATTCCGCCCGGGTCGAGGGCATGGTCGAGTATCACGGCGTCAACCTGTACGCCCAGGGGGTCAATCCGGTTGAGGTTCGTCGGCGAATCGGAATGGTGTTCCAAAAGCCGAATCCGTTCCCCAAGAGCATCTATGACAACGTTGCCTACGGACCGCGGCTGTCGGGTGTGAAGAAGCGACAGGAACTCGACGAGGTCGTTGAACAGGCCCTCCGCCGCGCTGCTTTGTGGGACGAGGTGAAGGATCGTCTGAAGGCATCGGGGCTCGGCCTATCGGGCGGCCAGCAGCAGCGCCTGTGCATCGCCAGGGCCGTAGCTGTGGAACCCGAGGTGATCTTGATGGACGAGCCGTGTTCGGCCCTCGATCCGATCGCGACCGCCAAGATCGAAGACCTCATGCGCGACATGAAGCAGCGCTACACGATCATCATCGTGACGCACAACAAGCAACAGGCTGCTCGCGTGAGTGACCGCACAGCGTTCTTTACCACCGAGGTCAACACCGAGACTGACCGGCGAACCGGCATCCTCGTCGAGTTCGATCGCACCGCAAAAATGTACTCCTCGCCCTCGGATAGTCGCACAGAGCAATACGTCACGGGAAGGTTCGGCTGATGGACGAGCTGCGCAAGAGTTTCCATGAGGACCTCCACGAGGCAAGGAGCGACCTTGTACTTCTCGCCGCCTTGGTGACCGAGGCGATCCCACGCGCCACAGCGGTGCTGCTCGAAGGCGACCTCGAGGGTGCCGACTACCTCATCCGTGGCGACGACGAGATCGACGCCCGTTCCGTGGATCTGGAGGAACGGTGTTACCGCATCCTTGCACTGCAGGCCCCGGTAGCCTCCGACCTCCGTCAGGTTGTCGCGTTGCTCAGGATGATTGC
>JANOKQ010000261.1:0-14330 GCA_031419375.1 Acidimicrobiaceae bacterium | reverse complement strand
CGCATACGACCTCGCCCTTGCCGGGAAGGGGCAACGTGCGGGCAGCACGGCAAAGCTGGTGGATGTGTACGCAGTCCTCACCCTGATGCCAGGCGCCTCGCGGGAGTACTCCAAACAGGAGTTCGCACGTGACCTGTACCTGCTCGACCAGAGCGGGTTGGTCACGACACGCGGCCGCACGCTGTCGCTTCCTGCAAGCGCATTGACCCGCGGAGCGGGTTCGCTCTCGACCGTGACGCGGGCCGGGCAGACCAAGGTGTATGCCGGGATCCTCTTCGAAGAGCCGGCCCGATGATCGCCGCCGGCGACTATGCCAACTTCCTTGCGGACAGTTATCTCATCGACTACGTGGCCACGGGCGGCGCGGCCGTCAAGTTCGTGGTTCCGCCCGATGACAACACAGCCGCGGCATTCAGCTCGTCGTTGCACGCCGCGGCAGCAGCGGCAGATTTCACCTCGCTGAGCGTCGATGCGGTTTCGACGCGCGTGCACCTCATGGACCAGGTGTTCTTCGACATCGCCCGTCAGGTCGACTGGATCGCCCTCGCCCGCGTGGCCGTTCGCCGGGCGATGTCCGCCGCCGGCTACCCGGCACCCGCGACGTCGCTCGAGAGCGAGGCGCTGAGCGTCGACGCGCTGGCCGAGCACCATCGCGTCGACCCGGTCGAGCTGTCCAGGGATCTGAACCGCCAGCTGCAGTCGATGATCATGCGCGACTACGCGATGGTGCAGGAGTTCCGCGTGGCGATGCTGCGTCTGTGCCAAGCAGAGCTTGCAACCGGTCAAGTCACCGAGGCCGAGCGCGACGCAGTGATCGCATGGTTGCACGGGGTGCTACGGCAGATGTCGCAGTTGCGGTCGGCGATGATCTTCAGGCGGATCGGGCGGCACAACGCCCGGAAGCTGTTCTTCTCCTCCTGTCACTGGGTTGCCGTCAACGGCGCAGCCGGCGTGGTCCTGGAGCTCGACGTACGCCGGCTCGGCTTCGCGCGGCGACCGTTGCCCGAGGAACGCAACGGGCTCTACTACACCAAGACCGCGCTGCTCGACGCGTACGAGTTGTTGCGCCAATTGGTCGACAACACCGACGAACTCAGCAGGTGCTGTGTCGTCGTGGTCGCCGCTCCCGAGTTCCTCACCGACGAGCACCGCGGGGTCGGCGCGTACCAGGCGCTGAAGTTGCGAATCCACGACGAGGTACGCGATCGCAACCGGGACAACCCGTTCGCCTCGTTGGTCCGATTGGAGCCATCATGACCCTCGCGCCGTTGTCGGCCTGGCGGGCGCTCGAAGCGCTGCGCGCCGGAGTTCCGAGCCGCGATGCCGTGGCCGTACTCGGCTCCCTCCAGACCGCCATCGACGACCGGTTCAGTGAGCTGCTCGCATCGGTAAACGACCCTGGCCGTACCGAGCCAGTCGGGGGCATCTTGATCGGCGGCGGTTTTGGCTCTGGCAAGAGCCACGTGCTGCAACACCTTGCCGAACGGGCGCTGTCGGCCGGCTTCGTCGTGTCCAAAGTGGTCATATCCAAAGAGACCGGCCTGCACGATCCGGTCAAGGTGCTGCGCGCCGCTGTCGAGGAAGCGCAGGTTCCCGGCCGGCTCGGCTCGGCGATCGATGAGATCGCCAGCGGGTTGCACACCGCATCGCCGGAGTACGCAGCGCTGTATCGATGGGTGCACAGCGATGGGGTTCCCATCGACAGCCGGTTCGCGGCCACCTTGTTCGTTCACGAGTACGCCCGTGGAGATGCCGAGTTCGCCGACCGGATCGTGCGGTTCTGGGCGGGAGACCCGCTACCGCTGGCCGATCTTCGCCGCCGTCTCAAGGAGGCCGGAGCGTCGGGTACGTACAAGCTCGCCAGTGTCAAGGAACGTGACCTCGCGATACAGCGGTTCCGGTTCATCCCGCGTCTCATCCGTGCGGCTGGGTTCGCCGGCTGGGTGATCCTGCTCGACGAGGTGGAGCTGATCGGCCGGTACTCGTTCCTGCAGCGCGCCAAGTCATACGCCGAGGTCAACCGGTGGATCCGTGGCGACCGCGACGACCCGGGCGCCCCACTGGCCGCGGTACTCGCGACCGTCGAGGACTTCGAGACCCAGGTGCTCGTCGGCAAGAACGACATCGAGCTGATTCCGAGCCGGCTGCGGCTGAAAGGCACTGCCGACGCAGATCTGCTCGCTGGCGCGGCCGAGGCGGGGATGCGCGTGATCGAGCGCCAACAGGTTCCCGTGCAGCCACCGGATCGCGAGGCACTCGATCGCACGTACGGCGCGCTCAAGTCGATCCACGCCGCCGCACACGGATGGGAGCCGCCCGATGTCGAAGGACTCGAACGCCTTCCATCGAACCGGATGCGCCAGTACGTGAGGGCCTGGATCAACGAGTGGGATCTGCTCCAGCTCGACCCCACCTACCGTCCGTCGAGCACCACCACCGACGTCCATCTCGACTTCAGCGAGGCTGCCGAGCTCGAGGGCGAGGGCGAGGGCGAGTCGATCTGATTGTGGTCCGCCGATGATCGAAGAGCTTCCCCGAATCACCGAGCTGCTCCGCGCCGCACCGGGTCTGACCGCTGTAGAGGTGCGTGACGCACTGCGGCGAGATGGCCGGGTGTCGATCACGACCGCTGACGTGACGCGCACGTTGGCGAGCGCCACGCACGTTTTCCAAAGGGGGCTGGGCGATGACCGATGGTGGCCTGACCCGGGCGATCAGCTGTTCTCCGCCGACGCAGCAGAACTGGCGGTCCCATCGCTGTACCGGTGGCAGGCGGCTGCACTTGCGGCATGGCGCACGGCCGGCCGCCGGGGGGTGATCGAGGCGGTCACCGGGACCGGCAAGACCCTCGTCGCGCTTGTTGCCGCGTGCGCCGAGCTCGCCGATGGCGGACAGGTCGTCGTGCTCGTGCCAACACGTGAGCTCCAGGCACAATGGCACGCGGCAGCCGGGGCGTTGGTTCCGCTCGGCACCTCGATCGGCCTGCTCGGCGACGGCCACAGCGACAGCCTCGGTCACCACGATCTTGTCATTGCGGTCGTGAACTCCGCCCGTGACGGCGACCTCGCGCCGCGCCGTCCGGGCGGCCTGTTGATCGCCGACGAGTGCCACCGATATGCGTCGAACGAGAATCGCAAGGCGCTCATCGAGGCGTTTCCCCACCGCCTGGGATTGAGCGCCACGTTCGCCCGGCCCGACGACGGACATCTCGACTGGCTCGAGCCGTACTTCGGGGCAACGTGCTACAGCCTCGGCTACGCGCAAGCCAATCTCGATGGCGTGATCGCTCCGTTCGACGTGGTATTGGTAGGGCTCGAGTTCTCCAGCGGAGAACGTGACATCTACGACGAGCAGACCCATGAGATGAGGCGGCTCGCTGGCGTATTGGTCCACCGCTTCGGGCTCCCGACAGAGCCGTACGGTGCGTTCATGAATGCAGTGTCCGCGCTCGCGCGGAGTGACTTCCCGGGTGCGTCCGATGCGCGCGCCTATCTGTTCGCGCTGCAGGAACGCCGGCGCGTGCTCAACGAGGCCGGTTCGAAGTGGGAGCTGCTCGACCACCTTGCTCCAGCGGTGGCCGAGGCTGAACGGACGCTGGTGTTCACCTCGAGCATCGTCTCGGCCGAGCGATCTGCGGCGTTGCTCGTCGGCCACGGCCTCGCCGCGGCGACGGTTCACGCGCTGCTACCGACAGCGACTCGCCGTGAGCGGATGGCGTCGTTTCGCGGTGGCCGGCTGCAGGCGCTGGCCGCCCCGCAGGTTCTCGACGAGGGCATCGACGTTGCCGATGCGGATCTCGCCATCGTGCTCGGCACGAGCCGGAGCCGACGTCAGATGGTGCAGCGGATGGGGCGGATCATCCGCCGCAAGAGCGACGGCCGGCGGGCACGCTTCGTCGTCGGGTACATCCGCGCAACGATCGAGGATCCCGACTTCGGTGCCCACGAATCGTTCCTGGAGGAGGTCACGACCGTGGCCAGGCGGGTCGAGATCTGGGACCCTCGCCTTGATGGCTGGCTCGGCCTTGCCGCCATCCTGGCTCCTCGGCCGGAGTCCCGACTCGACCCTTCAGAGTGCCAGCCGTGCATTCCGACCACGAACCCGTGAAGCACCGTGAACCTCGACTCGCTGTGTGACGACCTCCGGGCTGAACAGGACGACCTCCGGGCTGAACGGGACGACCATTCGGCCATCTCGGCCATCTCGGCCAGGTCGGCCAGGTCGGCCAGGTCGGCGATGATTGGCAGATCGCCGCGCCGGCACCGGGGTGGACCGCGTTCGATTAGGTGACCCACCTCGCCTGGTTCGACGAGGCGGCGATGCGGTCGATCGTCGACCCGGAGCGGTTCCGCGCCGAACGGGACCGGATGGGTGACGACGTCGAATCCTTCGTCCAGGCCATTCGTGCCGACAACCACGGCCGCCCGGTCGCCGATGTCAGCGGGTGGCTCGCGTCAGCCGGCGAGTCGTTGATCTCGGCCGCCCGGTCTGTCGAACCGGGCGTTCGCGTCCCGTGGTATGGGCCGGACATGACGGTGGCATCGTCGATCACGGCAAGACGTCGTCGACGCGATCGGGCGGTGCGGTTGCCGACGCCGCGTTTGCAGCACGTCGCCTTCATCGGCTGGCGGGCGCTGCCGTTCAGCTTCATGGTCAGTGGCCGCCCGGTTCCGGCAGAGCCGGTGCGGGTCGAGCTCGACGGCCTCGTGTTCGGACCCGCAGACGCAGCCAACGTGGTGCACGGATCACCGCTCGACTTCTGCTTACTGGTCACCCAACGCCGGCACCTTGCCGACACTCGACGTGTCCGCCGCCGGGCCCATCGCTGCCGAATGGCTGACCATTGCGCAGGCATTTGCGGGCCCGCCAGGCGAAGGACGACAGCCCGGCCAGTTCCGCTGACATCACCGGGGCCCGTGAACGAACCCCGGGCCGGGGTTGCGCAGCTACTGGAAGTCGGGGTACCTCGCCGGCCTCACTGACGCGGCGATCGCCGAGTTCGTCGTCGGCGCGTCGTCACTTCCGTCCCCACTCTCGATCATCGAGTGCCAACCGCTCGGCGGTGCGGTCCCGGCTGGTGCCGACGACTCCGCCTTCGGTAACCGCGACGCCGCATTCCTCTACAACATCATGACCACGTGGACGGACCCGGCCGACGATGACGCCCAGATGAGCTGGACCCGTGACTTCTTCGCCCGTATGGAACAACACGCGACAGGCGGTGTCTACGTCAACAACCTCGACAGCGACGAGACAGACCGGGTACGTGCTGCGTTCGGCGCGGATCGCTACGACCGCCTCGCCGCGGTCAAGGCCGTGTACGACCCCGACAATTGCTTCGCCGGCAACCAGAACATCGCGCCTGCCCTCGTTTCATAGGCGACCAGGATCAGCCTGCTCCGCCCGTACCGGTTTCGCCCGAACACGCCGGGCCGGACGGGTTGATGCCGCCGATCGGCATGGACCCGCGGCGGATCGTGCATCCACGAACGCAGCGCAGCGAGTGGCTTGCAGTTGTGAACAATCGGGGTATTCTCTCGCGTCGTGCGGACCCGTGGTGCCTATCGCGACATTCTTGCCATTCGTGACGCCCGAGCGCTGATCGCCGCGAGCGCTGCTTCGCAGCTCGGTGACTGGCTGTACAACGCAGCTTTGCTGGGATACGTCTACACCGCGACCGGGTCGGCGGGGTGGGTCGGAGCGGCAACGATCGTCCGGCTGCTTCCCTACGTTTTGCTCGGCCCTGTCGGTGGGATGATCGCCGATCGTTACGACCGTCGGACGGTGCTGTTGACCGGCGACATGGTGCGCTGCCTGCTGATGCTCGTGCTTGCTGCCTCAGTTGCGTCGGGGAGCCCGGTGGGCGTCGTGATCGCCCTGACAGCGCTGGCCTCGGCGGCGGGTACGGCTGAGCGGCCGGCGGCGATGGCGCTCCTGCCTCGTCTGGTCGGCGAGGCGCGGCTCGGACCGGCCAACGCATTGCTGCACACCGTGCAAGATCTCGGCGTGGTGGCTGGCCCGGCGATCGGGGCCGTCCTGCTCGCAGTCGCCCCGGACGAGGTGGCATTTGCCGTCAACGCGCTCACCTTCGCCGTCTCCGCGGTGCTCATCTCGACGATGACTCGGCGGGCAGGTCCGGCGGGCGGACGGGTGGGCGAGACCGCTGCAAGGCAACTGCGTGACGGATTGCAGGCAGCCCGCGTCACCCCGTTCGTCATCCCGTTGTTCCTGGTGGTCGCAATGGTCGAGTTCACCTACGGTGCCCAGACCGTGCAGCTCGTGCTGTATGCGGAACAACGGCTGGGCCTCGGCGCCGAAGGGTACGGCTACCTGCTCGCCGCAGCGGGAGTCGGCGGGCTGCTGAGCGCGGTGGTAAACGCCCGGCTTGCGTCGAGCTCACGGGTGTCGGGCATCGTCGTTGGTGCCGGGGTGTTGTTCTGCGCTACGCAGGTCGTTTACGCGGGCGTCGACGACCTGGTGCTCGCCGTGATCGCAACACTGCTCGGCGGTGTCGGCGTCGTCGCTTGCGAGGTGGTGGCAGAAACTGCGCTGGCGCGTGTCGCTCCCTCCGACGTACTTGGCCGGGTCATGGGCGTGTTCGACGCGTTGTCAGTGGCGGCGATGGTGGCCGGAGCCGTGTCGGCACCGGTGCTGATCAACTCGACGTCGCTACGCACGAGCCTGCTCGTGCTCGGCGTGGCTACGGTGGCGGTGACCATCTCGTGCCGAGTCGTGCTTCGAGGCCTCGACACCTTGAGTCGGCAACGAGCAGAAATACTGGCAGCGCGCATCGCCGTCCTGCAACGGCTCCCGATCGTTGCCGGGGTGCCGCGCCTCGTGCTCGAACAGCTCGCCTCGGGTTCGCAGGTGTGCCCGCTGCCGCCCGGCGTCGACGTCGTGGTTCAAGGCGCACCGGCTCATGCGTTCTACGCCGTCGTCGATGGCAGTGTGGTCGTGCATCGAGATGACGTGGAGGTTGCCCGCCTCGGTCCGGGCGATTACTTCGGCGAGCGTGGCCTGCTCGACAACGCCCCGAGGAACGCGACGGTCACTACGCACGAGCAGGCCACGTTGCTGCGATTGGAAGGCGAGGTGCTGCTCGCTGCGCTGCAGTCGGCTCCGACGATGATGTCGGCGCTCGACCGCTTCGATGCATCCGCGAGGGGCACCGCGCACGTCGAAGCGACGGCCCTGGTCGACGACACGGCATGGCTGCCGGCCTGAGCATGGTGACCGGAACGAGCGTCGACGGCGCAACGGTCGTGGTGATCGGTGCCGGGTACTCCGGCAAGCGCCGCGCCCACGCTCGCATGGCGGCGCTGGGGGCACGGCTCGTCATCGTCGACGAGCCCGGTCACTGGTCCGCGGCGCTCGTTGCCGATGGGATTGCCGCGGCCTGGCTGCCGGTGTGCGTGAGCGGGAACGCCGACACCGATGCCGCAGCGATCGTCGATGCACTCGAGTCGGCTGCTGTTGCACCCGATGGCGTGCTGACCTTCTGGGAGGACAGCGTGTGCGTGGCCGCCCGAGTCGCAGCCGCACTGCGGTTGCCCGGGAACCCGCCGGACGCAGTCGATGTGGCGCGTAGCAAGATCCGCACCCGCGAGCTCTCGGCCGAGCTCGGGCTGCCCACCCCGAAGGCCCAGCGCGTCAGGTCGCTCGATGAGTTGTTCGCCGCCGCCGCCCATGTGGGCTTTCCGGCTGTCGTGAAGCCGGAATTCGGCGCAGGTGCGATGGGGTGCGTACGGGTCGACAACCTGGAGTCGCTGCCGCAGGTGTACTCGCTCGTCCGCACCGTGGTGAGCCCCGAAACCGACACCATCTTCCGGGCCGGGAACGACCTGTTGCTCGAGGAGTACCTCGACGGTGTCGAGTTCGACGTCGACCTCGTGATGCAGGACGGGAAGTGCGTGTTCTCCAGCGTCTCCCAGAACTGGCCGACCGCAGAGCCGTCGTTCCAGGAAACCGGTTTGCACTGCCCGCCCGATCACGACCGCAAGGCCGTTGGCCGCCTCGTCGACCTTGCCGTGCAGACCGTTCAGGTGTTCGGGTTGCGCAGGGGGGTGCTGCACGTGGAGGGGAAGTGCACGAGCCGCGGGCCGCGCATCGTCGAGGTGAACGCGCGCATGGGCGGGGGACGGATCCATCAGCTCATCGAGGCGGTCTGGGGTGTGGACCTGATCGAAGCGCAGCTGCGCAGCTGCCTCGATCTGCCGCCGTCGCTCAAGCCAAGCCGCCGCCCGCAATGTGCCGTCGTCAACGCCATCGTGTACGCACCATCGACCGGCTGCCTCGCAGCACTTCCGTTCCCCGCCGTTGCACCGCCCGGCTGCCTGTCGCTCGACATCGACGTCGACGCCGAGATCGGCGATGAAGTCCACGGGCCGAAGGACACCTTCGCGACCGCGTTGGCGGAGCTGACGATCGTCGGCAGAGACCTCAAGCACGCCAGGGCGCTAGCGGCTGTGGTGCTACGCGACCCGCCCCGCGTCGCCGTGGCCGGCTAGCCACCCCCTCGGCAGGTGAGGTGGACAGTCGAAGGCCACCGTCACGCTGAATCGTCCCGACGTGCGTTGAGCGGTCCGCCGCCCGCGCTCGAGCCGCCGGATTGTGCAGCACCGTTGCATTCAGTGTGCGTTCAGTGTGCGTTCAGTGTGCGTTCAGTCAGGTTCAGGGCCTGTTCAGCCGGCGTTTGAGATCATGCGGGTTGTCCGATCTGGAGACCTTCATGAGACGAACGACCACGGCTCTGTTCGCAGGCTTCGCGCTGACCTTGCTTGCGGCTTCGTGCGGCGACGGGGACACGACGGGCGGAGGTGCACCCGCGTCGTCCCCGCCCACCACCGAACCGGCGACTGTGCCCACGGTGCGCACGACCGAGCCCACGATCGCACCCACGTCCGAGACGACGACCGAAACCACCACCGAGCCCGTGCCGTTGGCCACGGCACCCGACAGCGAGCGTATCGACCTCGAGGTTCCCGTGTTCTCGAACCCGACCGCCATCACCAATCCTCTGTTTCCGATCAGCGACCTCGCTCAGGTGATCCAGCTTGGCACGGAGGCCGATACGGCCCTTCGGACCGAGGTGACGCTCCTGCCGGAGACCCGAGTGATCGAATGGAACGGCGTTGAGGTGGAGACGCTCGTGTCGCAGTTCACCGCGTACGCGGACGGCCGCGTCGTGGAGGTCGCCGTGGACTTCTTTGCCCAGGCCGACGACGGCTCCGTGTGGTACTTCGGCGAGGAGGTGACCAACTATGTGGATGGGCTCATCGCCAACCACGACGGCACCTGGCTGGCGGGCACGGACGGTCCTCCCGGGATGATCATGCCGGCGGATCCCAAGGTCGGTGACGTGTACCGGCCCGAGAACATCCCCGGTTTCGTGTTCGAGGAGGTGACCGTGAAGGCGGTTGATGAAACCGCGGATGGCCCGCGCGGTCCCGTTGAGGGCGTGATCCACATTCAGGAACTGCTGATGGACGGACTCCTCGAGGACAAGATCTTCGCCCCCGGCTACGGCGAGTTCTTCTTTGCGGTACCGGCCGAGGAGGAGCTCGTCTACATGGGGGTCGCAGTTCCGGCCGACGCGCTCGACGGGCCGGTTCCCGAGGAGCTCACCGTGCTACTCGCAGCCGCGAACGAAGTGTTCGACGCTGCGGCGTCCGAGGACTGGGACGCGGTTGGTTCCGGGGTCGCGGCGATGACCGCGGCGTGGGACTCGTACGGCGCGAACGGCCCGCCGCCGATCCTCGTGGCTGAGATGGACGAAGCGCTGGATTCGCTCGGCGCAGGTGCCGACAGCAAGGAACCCGCTGCGGTGCGTCAGGGCGCGATCGATATCGTCCAGGCGAGCCTCGACCTCGGGCTCCAGTACCGCTTACCAGCCGAGGTCGACCTCGACCGGATGGTGCGCTGGACTCGACAGGTGCAGGTCGATGTCGATAACCAGGACGCTGGCGCTGTCGCCGGCGATGTGGTCGCCCTCACCGCCACCTGGGACCGGGTCGCCCACACGGTTGACCCGTCGGCCGCAGCGCTCATCGATGATGCCCTGCTCGACCTGCGCCGTGCTGCCGAGGCAGGAGATCTGGCCGCCGCACTGAACGCCGCAGCCACACTGCGAACGAGCGTGGAAACCGCCGCCTGACGCCGGTCGGCGGTCGGCCGGTCGGGATTTTCCCGCAAGAGTTTCGTAGGATCGGCCGGACGATTGACGAGGGAGGGCAAACTGTGGATCTCACTGCCACTGCTGCGGTCACGGTCACCGGGTTCGATCACCTCGTGCTCCGCTGCGCCGATGTGGAGCGCACCCTTGCCTGGTACACGGATGCGCTCGGCCTCGCCCCAGTGCGGGTGGACGAGTGGAGGCGCGGCACGGTTCCGTTTCCGTCGGTGCGAGTCGACGCGGGCACGATCCTCGACCTGATCCGCCGCCATGGCCCCGATGGACACGACGGGCCCGACGCCCACGACAGCTACGGTGACGGTTCGCTGGACCACTTCTGTCTCGTGGTGGTGCCGACGGATCTAGCTGAGCTGGCGCGATCTGGGGCTTTCGACGTGGTCGACGGGCCTGGCACCCGTTACGGCGCACGTGGCGACGGGACCTCGTTGTACGTGCGCGACCCCGACGGTGTCGTCGTCGAGCTTCGCCACTACTGAACCTCGGGCATTGCAACTGTCGGTTTGCGGCCAACGGTTTGTTGTCGACGTTGATGGTCGCCGGCTGTGATTTGGCCAGCACCGATGACGATGTGATCTTCGAACGCACAGCCAGCATTTCGCTGACCGTCGGCTTCGACGAGGTCGAGGTGCACCTTCGAGATGCTGCGTCGGCGCGCTGGTGGCCACGAGATGCCGCCGTAGCGCGCGACCTCAGCGGCGCCCGCCAGCGGTTGGTCGACCTCGACGATGGGGAAGTGCTGATGGTCACTGCTGACCGGGCAGGCACGGAGCTTGGCCTGGAGGCGGTTGCGGACATAGACGGGGTTGCCCTCGCCTCGATGACATGGGGGGTTGACGAGGCAGCAGTCGTCATCGGATGGATGCGTGACAGCGATCTCGACGGTGAACCACGGGCCGAATCCCTGGCGGTGCTCGTCGCCCAGGCGTCGTCGGTGCTGGCCAACGCAGCGTTGCATCGTGATCTGACGCAACTCAAGAACCAGTTCCATCACGACGCGCGGCACGACCCCCTGACCGGATTGCTCAACCGAGCCGGGCTGATGGTGGAACTCGCCCGCTGTATCGCGGCAGCCCGTGGACCACGACGGTGGCGCTGTGCGACCTGGACGGGTTCAAGGAGGTGAACGATCGCGACGGCCATCGAACCGGCGACGCATTGCTGGTCCACATGGGTCGCCAGCTCTCCCTGATGGCCGCTAGCGGGGGAGCCGCCGCCCGTCTCGGCGGCGATGAGTTTCGTGGTGCTGACGTCGGTGGCGGCAGCGACATCGACCTCGCTGAACGGATCGAAGCGCGTGTGAGCGAGCCGTTCACGGCCGAGGGAGTGACGTTCAGCCTGTCGACGAGTGTGGGCCTGGCCAAAGTCTCGCCCTATACCATCTCCGCGGGTAGATCGCCGCGGGTCAAGGTGGAAGTGGACGGCACGTCGCGAGACCACCTGTGGTTCGCCTACGACACAGTGAACTATCCATCGGGCCTGATCGTGAGCGCCTGGCCCTGAGCGACTTGCCCTGCGGCCGGGGACTGAACGCGTGACCGTTGCGGCGGGTGCCTGCGTCAGTGCTGATGGTCGCCGTGGTCGTGGTCGCCGTGATCGTGATCGTGGCCGTGGTCGCGGCCGTGTTCGGGGCTGGTTTCGTCATTGTCGATTGCGTCGAGGAACGCTTCGACGTCGTTGTCCTCGCCGCCGACGAGCCAGACGACCATCTCGTCGTCGTCGTCGTCGTTCCATGGCAGCATGCCCTCGACGCTGTAGCGGTCGACGGTGATGTCTTCGCTGTCATCGTCGACAGGAGCGATGACCGCTAACTCGACCTCGGCGTCGGGTGGCTGGTCGCGGAGCATGTCGATAAGTTCGCTGACGGTCATGGTGTCGGCCTTTCGAAAGATGCGTTGCGGTTGCTGTCGGGAGCGCTGCGGACGGAAACGATCATCGGTCCGTGTCGAGCCACAGCGGGGCGTTCTCGAGCAGGTAGAGACTCACGTCGCGGCACCGGATGAGTGTGTCACAGAAGGCCTCCTCGTTGGCGGTGTACATGTCGGCGAGTTCGATCGGGATGCGCGTCACCATCGACAGGCTGCGTTCCGGGGCGTCGGTGACGCTGGCGAACGAGTCGATCGCCGACACTTCGACCGGCAGGTCGACACCGCCGACGCCGGCGATCTCAGTGGCCAGTACGAGCAGATCGGGCGGGCGGGGCAGCGGCGGCAGCGTCCAGGTGAACAGCAGCGGAAACGTGAACCCGCTCGGCGGGTCGTCGTCGGGGTCGTCCTGCTTCATCACTTCGTCTTCGAAGCCGAGCAAGGCCCGCGGGTCGACCTCCAGCGAGTGGTGGAGGTCGATCGGGCCGTTGCACGCCTCCTCGGGGTGCAGGTCGACCTCCCACAGCTGGCGCAGCGAATAGGTCTCTACGAAGTGCCGTTCGTCGTGCACGTGAAAACCGTGATCGATCGCATGGCTCTTCAGATCTGCGACGAAACCGGCGACGTCGATGACGGCCACGGGTGGTCCTTCCTGCGCGGTGATGCGTGATGCGGTTGGTCTGAACGATTCAGCCCGCAGACATGGCGTTGACACTACCGTGCAGGTCCATGGTGAGGGATCGACTGGGCCTGCTGCACGACACCGCCGACGCGGTAGCCGACGCGCTGCGCAGCATCGTCGACCGTGGCCCATCGGGCTGGCGGACCGGTCAGTACGCACTTGACGTCGTCGCCGATGATGCGGCGCTGGCAGTGTTGCGCCGAGCGGGTGTTGGCATCGTGTCCGAGGAAAGCGGCGTCGAGGTTGGGTCGTGCCCCGAGGTCGTCGTGATCGATCCGGTCGATGGCTCCACCAACGCCAGCCGTGGTCTGCCCTGGTTCGCCACGTCGCTGTGCCTGGTCGATGCGGACGGCCCGGCGGTCGCCCTCGTCGTGAACCAGGCGAGCGGTGTGCGGTACTGGGCTGAACGTGGTGGAGGCGCGTGGCGCGACGGTGTGCGGCTCGATGCGTCGGGATGTCGAGACGTGGGGTCGGCGATCGTCGGTCTCAACGGAATCCCGCCCCGCCACCTCGGCTACGCCCAGTCAAGGGTGCTCGGCGCCGTCGCGCTCGACCTGTGCCTGGTCGCCGAGGGGGTGCTCGACGGCTACATCGACTGCATCGTCGATGCGCACGGAGTGTGGGACTACGCGGGCGGCGTGCTGATCTGCGCCGAAGCCGGGGCGAGCGTGGTGGACGTGTTGGATCGCGAGCTCTACACCCTCACCCACGACGCCCGCCGGACCCCCATCGCCGCAGCCACGCCAGAACTGCTGGCCACCTTGCTCGCCGCCCGCCAGTCCATGCCCGCGACCGGGTGAGGCGTGCTGCTCAGTCGGGGTGCGGGTGGCCCGCAGCGATAGCAATCGTTCCATCCGAGTGCCTCGCGCCCACCCGTGTGGGCCCTCGCCACTCGGACCCCCCGCCAGGGACTCCGATGACCGCCAGGGACTCGGATGCTGCTGCCAACGGATCCCGGGTGCGAGCAAACACGTCGCGGTAGCATTGCGAGTCCCGTAGCGGGCGCATAGCTCAGTTGGTTAGAGCGCTTCCCTTACAAGGAAGATGTCGGGGGTTCGAATCCCTCTGCGCCCACCCGTTGTTGTTGTCGATTTGACAGCGTTCTCGATGTGGCGGGCTTGAGATGCCGGTTGGCTCAGCTGTGTAATGCTTGCCGTCATGATCAAGACCTTTGTTCACAGGCGCCAACTCTCCGCGAGGCATTGATGGGTTGGCCGAGTTCGACGCCGATCGCCGATCATGTGGTCACCCTTGGCGACGGGAGGATGGTCTCGTATGCCGAATGGGGTCAGCCTGATGGTCGCCCCGTCGTGTTTGTGAATGGTTGTCCTGGCTCCCGGTTGCTGTGCCCTGATGTGGAAGAGACCGTGGCGGCAGGGGTACGTCTGTTGACGATCGATCGGCCTGGGTATGGATGGTCGAGCCCATTGCCGGGGCGGAGGGTCGTCGATTGGGTCGCTGACTTCGTCGAATGGGCCGACCTCATCGGGTTGCCCACGTGTCCTGTCGTCGGGTGGTCAGTCGGTGGGTAGTTCGCTCTGGCCCTTGCTGCGCGTTGCCCCGCTCGGGTCACGTCGGTGGGGATTGCGGCCGG
>JANOKQ010000260.1:0-2816 GCA_031419375.1 Acidimicrobiaceae bacterium | reverse complement strand
CGCTGCCCTCGATCCTGCTTCGGCTCGGAAGTTCATCGATCGGGTGGAGGCGACCTTCGAGCACATCGCGTCCAACCCTGGGATCGGTTCACCCAGGCACGCCGAGGCGTCCGGCATCGAAGGGTTGCGCAGCCTGGCGGTGAGAGGCTTCGAGCACCACGTCTTCTACATCGAACTGAATCGAAGCATCGTGGTGATTCGCGTCCTCCATGGACGCCGGGACATTCCGTCGCTTCTGGCTGAACCGCCGACCCTGTGACCGGATCGTGTCGCGCTCAGGCGCTGGCGAGGGGGGATTCGAGGCGGCGGTGCACGGCGCTGCGGATCTGGCTGTCGAAGGCGCGGATGTGTGCTTCGGTCAGTGCTGCGGCACGGTCGCCGTCGCGGCTGCTCAGCGCGTCGAGGATTTCCCGGTGCTCGTCGACGGCATCGGCCATGTCGTCGACGTCGGCGAGGTAGATGTGCCACAACCGGTCGCTTTGGGCGTACATCATGTCGAGGGTGTCGGTGAGGAAGCGGTTGTCGGCTGCTTGCCACACGATCTCGTGGCAGTGCTGGTCGATCTCGATCAGTTCGCGGGCCTTGGTTGCGGGAACTGCCTGCGCCAGCGCTGCCGCCATCTGCTCCCAGTGTTCGGTTGATCCTCGGGCACATGCCAACCGGGCCGCATACGGTTCAAGGATTGCCCGGGTTTCGTACAACAGTGCAAGCTCGGACACGTCGATGCCGGACACGTACATGCCCCGGCGGGGGATGACCGTCACGAACTGGTCGCGCACCAAGCGCTGCAGCGCCTCACGGATGGGCGTGCGGCCCATGTCGAGGCGCGTCTGCAGATCGTCGTCGCGAATGACCGCGCCCGGGGCGAGGTCGAGGCGGACGATCATCTGGCGAATCTCGGCGTAGGCCCGCTCGCTGAGCGACCGGGGCGCTTGGACATGTGGTGGTGTGATATGGTGAAGATATATCAGTCCGGGGGCAAGTGCAAGCCGCGCACGCCGAGCCGCACAACCGTAAGTCACGATCCAGGAGACAACGATGAGCGATGTTTCGAATCAGACCGGCAACCACACTGTCCCCGAGCGGGCCAAGGTCGTCATCATCGGCGCCGGCATCGTCGGTAACTGCCTGGTCGGCCACCTGAGCCGACTCGGCTGGACCGACATGGTGCAGATCGACAAGGGGCCGCTGCCCAACCCGGGCGGCTCCACGGGCCATGCGTCGAACTTCATCTTTCCGACCGACCACAACAAAGAGATGGCGTTCCTCACCCTCGATAGCCAGAACCAGTACATCGACCACGATCTGAACAACACCTGCGGTGGTATCGAGGTGGCCCGCAGGCCAGAGCGGATGGAGGAGTTCAACCGGCGGATGACCTCGGCCAAGGCGTGGGGCATCGACTCCCGGCTGGTGACCCCGGCCGAGATCAAAGAGCTCGTCCCGTTCATCAACGAAGAGATCTTGCTCGGCGGGTTCTACACACCGAGCGTGTCGTGCGTCGATTCGCTCGAGACCGGTACGCGGATGCGCAACGAGGCCGTCGACAACGGTGTGCTGCAAGTGTTTGCCAGTACCGAGGTACTCGACGTGGAGACCACCGATGGTCCCGGTGGCCCGAAGGTGAGCGCCGTTGTCACCGACCGCGGCCGGATCGAAGCCGAGTACGTCGTGATCGCCTGTGGTGTGTGGAGCCCGCGCATCGCCAAGATGGCCGGCGCCATCATCCCGCTCACCCCGGCCGTGCACCAGATGGCCGATGTCGGCCCGATCGACATCTTGCAGCAGTCGGGTTCCGAGGTCGCCTACCCGATCGTGCGCGACATGGACACGTTCTGCTACGAGCGCCAGTCGGCCGGATCGATGGAGGTGGGCAGCTACGCCCACCGGCCGATCTTCATGCACCCCGACGACATCCCCTCCAACGAGGAATCGGCGCTCACCGCCACCGAACTCCCCTTCACCGCCGACGATTTCGACCAGCAGTTCGAAGAGGCGATCGAGCTGATGGACATGCTCGGCGACGCCGAGATCCGCTACGCGATCAACGGTCTGCTGAGCCTCACCCCCGACGCCAACCCGGTGCTCGGCGAGACGGTGGAGGTGCGCAACCTGTGGAGCGCGGCGGCGGTGTGGATCAAGGAAGGCCCCGGCATCGCTCAGCTTGTCGCCGAGTGGATGACCTACGGCTACCCGCACATGTGCGACCCGCATGGCAGCGACATCAGCCGGTTCTACCCCCATGAAAAGACCGAACACCACATCAACGCCCGCTGTGCCGAGCACTTCAACAAGACCTACGGAATCGTCCACCCGCGCGAGCAGTGGGCCAGCCAGCGCGGCATGCGCCGCAGCCCGTTCTACGCCCGCGAGGAAGCGCTCGGCGCAGTGTTCTTCGATGCCCGCGGGTGGGAGCGTCCGCAGTGGTACGAATCCAACGCGAAGCTGATGGAGCGCTACCCCGAAGCGTGCCAGCCGCGCGAGCACGAATGGGATGCGCGCTGGTGGAGCCCGATCACCAACGCCGAGCATCTGCAGATGCGCACCAGCGTTGGCATGGTCGATCTCACCGCCTTCAACGAGTTCGACTTCGAGGGTGCAGGTGCGTGCGCGTTCTTGAACTACGTGTGCGTCAACAATGTCGACGTCGCCGTCGGTCGCAGCGTCTACACCCCGCTGCTCACACCACACGGTGGTTTCCGCGGCGACCTCACCATTCAGCGACTCGCAAAGAATCACTTCCGAGTCATCACCGGAGCGTTCGACGGCGGTCGCGACAACTACTGGTTCCGCAAGCACATGAACGAGTTCAATGA